>NZ_JBHVDD010000116.1:0-25255 GCF_042802995.1 Streptomyces sp. NPDC057438 | reverse complement strand
CAGTTCCGACTGTTCTCCACCGGCCCCTCGCCGTCCGGTACCGCGTCCCCCGAGGGACGGGCTTCCCACAGGGGCAGGAACCGTGCGGCTACCGCGTCCCCGGAGGCGTACGGGTGTCAGTCGTCCTTGCCGCGGCCGCTCAGCGCGTCGCGCATGCGGTCCACGAGACCCATGCCGGGGGCGAGCAGCTTGTTGGCCGGAGGCGTGTCCGGAGCCGCCGGGTGGGGCCGGGTCGGCGCCGTCTTCTTGGCCGTGCGGACCTTCTCGCCGAGTTTGTCCAGCGCCTCGGCCGAGCAGGACGCGCGCAGCCGGGGGAAGAGGTTCTCCTCCTCGTCCCGGATGTGCGACCTGATCTCGGTCATCAGCTGGGTGATCAGCAGGTCGAAGTCCGGGTCGTCGGCGTCGCACCGCTCCAGGGCCTTCAGGGTGCGCTCGGCCTCGGCGTGGTCCTCCAGTTCCCGGTCCGCGATCGCATCGCCGTCCGGTACGTGCTCACGGACGGCCGGGTAGAGGTACGCCTCCTCGGCGACCGAGTGACGCACCAGTTCGATGGTGACCTTGTCCGCGTACTCCTTGCGGCGGGGGTCCCCGGACGGCAGTGCCTCGATCTCGCCGAACATCTCCTCCACCTCGCCGTGGTCCGTGGTCAGTTCGGCGATGACGTCTCCACCGTGTCCCATGTCCTTCGCTCCTCTCCTGAGTGCACCCCATGCGCATCCGCAGGCATGGGTACCCGTCGGCCCGGCGGGTCTTGCGATGCGAGGCCGAGTACCCGCGAACGGCCCAGCCACGCGGCCCCGCGCCCTGGATGATCTCGACGCACGCGAGAAGGGTGTGCGCGGCGGTAAAACGCGCGCACGCGTGGGGCGACGAAGGCCGTACGCGGCGACACGGCCCGTTCCGGCCGCCCGAGGTGTCAACGGCCGCTCACTCTCCGCGGAGCCGGATCGGTCCTGCTAGCCTCCGGGCGCACCCCGGCCCCGCCGGACGACCACCGGCACGGCCCCGCCCGCACTCTCGAAGGACTTCCTCACCGCGATGCTCCACGGCACCCGTTCGACGACGGCGCCCCTCGGCTGGAACGACCGTCTGCGCCTCTTCGGGTACATCGGAGGCCCGCGGAGCGACACCCGTGCGCGGCTGGTGCCGCCCTTCCCGGAGCCGTCGACCGGGCTCTGGGAGCGGGTGGGGCTCGGACCGGAATCCGCGTACCGCGTCGCGAGGGCGATGGCGTGGCTGGGGCCGCTGCTCGTCGCCGTGCTCGCCGGAACGATTCGCTTCCGGCGTCTCGGCCAACCGCACGAACTCGCCTTCGACGAGACCTACTACGCCAAGGACGCCTGGTCCCTGCTGCGGCTCGGCCACGAGGGCACCTGGCCGGACCGCAAGGTCGCCGACCCGCAGATCCTGGCCGACCCCCAGGTGATCCCGCTCTCGGACACCGGGAGTTTCGTCGCGCATCCGCCGACGGGCAAGTGGGTCATCGCCGCAGGCGAGTGGATGTTCGGCCTCGACCCGTTCGGCTGGCGCTTCATGACGGCCCTGCTGGGCACGCTGTCGGTCCTGATGCTGTGCCGCGTCGGGCGCCGGCTGTTCCGCTCGACGTTCCTGGGCTGTCTGGCGGGCTTGCTGATGGCAGTCGACGGTCTGCACTACGTGATGAGCCGTACCGCCCTCCTGGACCTGGTCGTCATGTTCTTCGTCCTGGCGGCCTTCGGCTGTCTGCTGATCGACCGGGACCGTGCCCGGGCCCGGCTCGCGGCGGCCCTGCCGGTCGACGAGGACGGGCACGCCGGTCCCGACGCGGAGACCGGCGACCGGGCAGGGACCGGATGGCGGCCGTGGCGGCTCGCGGCCGGTGTCTGCCTGGGGCTGGCCGCCTCCACCAAGTGGAACGGCCTGTACTTCCTGGCCTTCTTCATGGTCCTGACCGTGCTGTGGGACGTCGCCGCCCGCCGTGTCGCGGGGGCGCGCCACCCCTACCGGGCGGTGCTGCGCAAGGACCTCGGCCGGTCGGCTCTGTCCCTCGCCCCGGTCGCCGTGGTGACCTATGTGGCGACATGGACCGGCTGGTTCCTGTCCGACGGCGGCTACGCACGGCACTGGGCGGACGGCCGCGGCGGCGTGTGGTCGTGGATACCGGCGCCGCTGCGCAGCCTGTGGCACTACGAGGCGGCCGTGTACCGGTTCAACGTGAACCTGGACGCGTTCCACAAGTACGAGTCGAATCCCTGGAGTTGGCTGGTCCTCGGTCGCCCCGTGCTGTTCTCCTACCAGTCCCCCGAACCAGGGGAGGCCGGCTGCCACGCGCTCACCGGCTGCTCGCGGGCCGTCGTGGCCCTGGGGACGCCGTTGCTGTGGTGGTCGGCGTGCTGCGCGCTGGTGTACCTGCTCTTCCGGTGGGCCCTGCGCCGTGACTGGCGCGCGGGCGCCGTCCTGTGCGCCGTGGGCGCTGGCTACCTGCCGTGGTTCCTGTACCAGGACCGTACGACGTTCTCCTTCTACGCCGTCGTGTTCGTGCCGTACCTGTGTCTGGCCGTGGCGATGACGCTGGGCGCCCTGCTGGGCCCGCCGGGCGCGGGCGCGGAACGCCGCCACCGGGGAGTGGTGGCGGCGGGGACGCTCGTCCTGCTCATCGTGTGGAACTTCATCTACTTCTTCCCCGTCTACACGGGGACCACGATCCCGTATCCCGAGTGGCGGACCCGGATGTGGCTCGACACCTGGATCTGAACGGGCGGGCGGGACCGGCCGCCCTCACGGCCCCGCTCCCGTCCCCTCCCGCTACCGCCTCGGCCCTGCGAAGGCGTACGCCGCCGTGCCGGTGAGCGCGAGGGCCAGGGCCGTCCAGGTGGCCGCCGGGGCGCCGGGCGGGAGGAGCATCCAGCTCGCCACCCGTGTCGGCAGGCTCGTCGGGGAGGGGGCGAAGACGGTGTAGGACAGCCAGGCGATCGGCGGGGTCCACGCGTACTGCGCCCCGCCCAGGACCGCGCCGAGGGCGACCAGGCCCGTCAGACCCGCGCTGTCGCGGACGATGAACGCGGTGGTCACCCAGGACTCCTCGTCCACCGCCCGCGCCGTGAGGAGCGCGGCGGCCGCGACCACGCCGACGAGCAGCACGTGCGCCGCCCTGCGGAGCCGCCAGGGGATCGCCGCCGTGCGGTCCAGCGCGAGGTCCTGCCCGCCGAGCCCGATCGAGGCGGCCACCACCGAGGCGACGAGGACGAACACGGGCACCTTCGAATCGGCCGGCCCCCCACCGCCGTCCCGGGCGAACGTCCACACCAGCACCGTGCCGATCACCACCGCGGCGAGGGAGGCCGGCACCTGACGGGACCGGGCGTACAGCGTCAGCCACCTCACCGGGACCTACCGCCGTCCAGTATCTCCAGCGGGTCGCCGGCACAGGAGACGGCGGCGGTGTGCGCCGCCTTGACCCGCGCGATCTGCTCGGACCACGGCAGCGCCTTGAGTTCCCGCAACACCGGACCGGCCTCCTGCAACTGCTCGCTCACCGCGTGCACGGATCCCTCGATGGGCTCCAGGTCCCCGAGGACCCA
Source organism: Streptomyces sp. NPDC057438 (assembly GCF_042802995.1). Classification (NCBI taxonomy): domain Bacteria; kingdom Bacillati; phylum Actinomycetota; class Actinomycetes; order Kitasatosporales; family Streptomycetaceae; genus Streptomyces; species Streptomyces sp. NPDC057438. The sequence goes on along the minus strand of NZ_JBHVDD010000116.1, from coordinate 21,695 downwards.
GCCCGCCGCGACGCTCTGTGCGGCGATCTCCCCCAGCGTGCCGCTCTCGCTGTCGCTGCGGGCGGAGCAGATCGGTGCCAGGCCCTGGCCCACCAGGGCACGGGTCATCTTCTCCCCTCGCGACTGCGAGAAGACCCTGTCGTCGAAGTCGACGAGCACGGCCGTACGGGACCGCTCCGGCTGCTCCAAGAGCGCCCGTGGGGCGGTGCTCTCCCGGACGGACTCCGGCGCTGCGCCGCCGAGGGCGTCCCGCAGCAGGGTGAGCGCCTTCTTCCCGGGCCCCGCGAGGTCGGCGAGGTGGTCCTGGTGGGCCTTCGCCACGCACACCGGACCCTCGCACACGGGGGCCGCGGCGGCCTCGTCGACGACGTACGCCCGGCGCGGGTCCGCGGGGAACAGCAGCAGGGCGATCACCGCGCCCACCAGGACGGGTGCCACGGCGAGCAGGCGGGTGCGCCGGGTCGCGGCGAGCAGCAGCGCGAACCCGGTCGCCGCCATGCCGAGCAGCCAGACCGTCTGGCCCAGGTGCACGGGGACGGAGAGCGTCAGGAAGACGTTGCGCACGTCCTGCACCGCCGGTGACAGCAGCGTGGCCCGGTTCGGCGGTGCGGCGCCCGGTGTCATCACGTCCGTCGAGATCCGCAGGAGGTTGAGGAAGACGAACGCGGCCACGGCCAGGGCGGGCGGGGTCAGCGGGGAGGGGAGGCTGCGCCCGATCCCCATGCCGAGGAAAGCCGCCGCGACGAGGGAGAGTCCGGCGACGAGCGAGATCGGCAGCCAGCCGAGGTGCGTGTACGACGTGCCGCCGGCCACTTGGACCGCGCCCTGGAGGACGAGAATCGCGAAGGACGCGGTCAGCGTGATCACCGTCGCGCCCGCGGTCGTCGCCGCCCGGTGCCGGGCGGGGCGGGGTGTGCTGGTCAGCAGCTCGGCCATCTTCGAACGGTGGTCGCGCAGCCCCTGGAGGGCGCCGAGCGCCAGGGCGAGCGGCCACAGCAGGATCAGCAGGGAGCGGGTCCACAGGGCCATGGACGTCCACTGGGCCGTCCACATCGCCGCGCCCTTCCACCACGGGCCGCTCAGCAGGTACAGGAACGCCAGGGCGACGATCAGGGTCAGGGCGCCGGCCCAGGGGGCGACGGAACGTCGCAGCTCGGTGCGCAGGACGCGGGTGTTCACCAGGTGCCCCTTTCCTGCCGGGGGTCGAGCAGGAGCGCCGAGTAGCCGCGCTCCAGGGGGCTGTCGCCCACGTGCTCGGGGCCGCCGGCCGCGGCCAGTTCGTCCGGGGTGCCCTGGAAGACCAGCCGGCCCTCGGCGAAGAGGACCACATCGGTGCAGGCGGCGGCGACGTCCTCCACCAGATGGGTCGAGACGACCACACAGGTGTCCGTGCCCAGTTCCTGCAACAGCTGTCGGAAGCGGAGCCGTTGGGCCGGGTCCAGTCCGACCGTCGGCTCGTCGAGGAGCAGGACCGCCGGGTCGTTGACGATGGCCTGGGCGATCCCGACGCGCCGCACCATGCCGCCCGACAGGGCCTTCATCCGGTCGTCGGCGCGGTCCGCGAGGCCCACCCGTTCGACCGCTCGTTGCACCGCCGCGGGGATGTCCGCCTTGGGGACCTCCTTCAGCCAGGCCATGTACTCGACGAACTCGCGTACCGTGAAGCGTTTGTAGTAGCCGAACTCCTGCGGCAGATAGCCGATCCGGCGGCGCAGCGCCCGGTGCTCGCCGAGGCCGCCGACGGACTCGCCGAACAGTTCCAGGGTGCCCCCGGCGGGGCGCAGCACGGTGGCCAGCGCCCGGATGAGGGTGGTCTTGCCGGCTCCGTTGGGGCCGAGCAGGCCGTGCACGCCGGTGCCGAGCGACAGGTCGAGCCCGTCGACGGCCATGCGTTTCCGGCCTGCCCGCACCTTGAGTCCCGTGGCCCTGATCTCCCAGGCGTAGGACGTCGGTGCGAGGTCGGCCGCGCTCACCGCGGACATCACGTGGTGTTCCTTCCAGTCGGTCATCGATGGGCTCCCAGCACGGTGTACGCGCCCCTGCGGGCGATCACGACACCGATGCCGAGGGCGAGGATCAGCCCCCACACGGGCAGACCGTCGGTCTGCAGGGCGACAGGGGTACGGCTGGTGGCCAGGGCCGGTGCCACGACCACGGCCGCCCACACCGCGACCAGCGTCACGGCGGCCCGGCTCACCCCGACGACGCCGCCGAGCGCGAGGGTCGTCGAGGTGAACGCCAGCGAGGGGAGCAGCCATTGGGCCGCCGACACTCCCGTCAGACCGCCACCCGCCAGCAGTGCGGGGATGACGACGGCGAGCACGGACACGGTGCGCCGCAGCACCAGCGGGAGCCCGGCCCTGGGCACGGAGGCCGTCAGTTCGTACGCCGGGTCCAGGCCGCGCGACCACGACGCCGCGACGCCCAGCACGGGCAGGACGGGAGCGAGCAGCAGCACCGGCGACACCTGACCGGGGCCGAACCCGGTGTCGGCGACGTCCAGCAGCAGCGCGAGCAGGGTCACGGTCATGACCATGGCCAGCCACGGCGCCATCGTGGGCGTCAGCCACCTCGACAGCCGTGCCGACCAGGGACGGCGGAGGGGCATGGTGGCGGTGGCGGCAAGCCGTGGTTCGAGGTCGGCCCAGACGGTGCCGACCATCGCCGTCACGGCCGGCGCGGTCGCCGAGAGGGCGGTCGACAGCCGGTCACGGCACTGCCGGCACCTCTCCAGATGGGCCTCCAGGGCCCACACGTCGTCGGCGCCGATGTCGGTGTCACCGCGCGCGTAACCGTCGATGATCCGCTTCGAGGCGTGTTCCACGGTCATGCCAGGGCCCTCCGCATCTCGGTCCGGGCCCGGCGGGCGCGGGTCTTGACCGTGCCCTCGGGCACGCCGAGCAGGACCGAGGTCTCCCGGACGGACAGCCCGTCGAGCACCATGGCCTGCAGTACCTGTCTGAGTTCGGGCGCGAGGCGCCGCAGCGCGTCCCCGACGTCACCACCGACGGTCGCGGCGAGCGCCTCCTCCTCGGCCGCGGGCGCCAAGGGCTGCCCGGCGGCGGCCGGCGGCGGTTCGGCGTGATGGGCCCGGCGGCGGAACGCGTCGACGAGGCGGCGTGCCGCGATGGTCCACAGCCAGCCGACGGCGGTCCCGCCGACCGCGGCGCCGGCGAACGCGCCCGCCGCGCGCCACACCGCCAGATACGTCTCCTGCATGACCTCGGCGACGATCTGCTCGTCGGCGCAGCGGCGCCGCAACCGCACCGCGAGCCATGGCGCGGTGCGCCGGTACAGCTCCTCGAACGCCGCGCGGTCGCCTCTGGCCACCAGCCGGACGAGGCGCTCCTCGTCCGGCTCGTTCGGTGCCTTCCTGACTGATCTCACACCCCCTAGACGCGGAGCCCGTACGGCGGGTTTTCGATCGGACGTGATCCGCGTCACAGCGTGGCCGCCTGCCGGTGGCGGCGGGGGTGTCACTTGACGAAGCGGTATTTCAGGTGGGTGGCGAGGGGGGTGCCGACCAGTGCGACCGGTTCGAGGTCGCGCCGCTCCGCGCCCAGGTCCTCGAAAAGCCGCAGCCCGGCGCCGAGGAGCACGGGCACGACGTGCAGGTGCAGTTCGTCGACGAGTCCCTCGCGGAGGTACTGCCGCACCGTGCCCGCACCGCCCGCGATGTCGACGTTGCGGTCACCGGCCGCGGCTCTCGCCCTGTCGAGGGCGCTGTGGATACCGTCGGTGACGAAGGTGAAGGTGGTGCCGCCCTCCTTCACCAGGGTCGGGCGGGGCCGGTGGGTGAGCACGAAGACGGGGGTGCGGAACGGCGGGTTCTCGCCCCAGAACCTCTCGCCCGTGTCGTACATCGTGCGCCCCATGACCACGGCTCCGGTGGCGTCGAACCACTCGCGCATCAGCTCGGAGTCGCGGTTCTCCAGGCCGCCGGTCATGCCCTGGCGCTCCCGCCAGCTCGCCAGCTCGTGGATCCACGCGAAGAGCGGCTCGGCAGCGTCGCCCCCGGGGTTGTCGGGGGTGACGTCGGCACCGGCGACGTATCCGTCGAGGGAGATAGCCATGTCCACGGTCACGGTCGTCATGAGGGGTGCTCCTGGGGTTGTGGTCCGTCTGCCTGCACCCTCACGTCGACCGGGAGCAGCCGCATTCGACACGACCGCCCCACGCACTCGGTTTTTCTCCACCGGGCTTCCGGGGCTCCCGGCCTGCCCGGTCTCCGGCTCGACCGTCAGGGCAGCTGATCGTCAGGGACGACGTGCATCGCCGCCTCCTCCGCGCCGGCCGCGCCGCCGTCGATGCCCTCGTCCTCGGCGACGAGCTCCTTGGTGGTGTCCGTGCGCACGCCCTCGTCGGGAGCGACCAGGCGGCCGGCGCGGTCCGCACCGGCCTCCGGGTCCACCGGTTCGCCCTCACCGCCCGGCAGGTCACCGATTCCGTCACCGGGCGGCACCTCCACGTCGGGGACCTCCTGCCGCAGCCGGTCCTCCAGGGACTCCCCCTCGTGCTGCTCGGCCGCCGTGGTGCCGCTCCTCGTGACCCCCAGCGGCTTCTCCGGCGGTGAGTAGCCCTCGTCCAGGATGTCGTCGTAGGTGCGCTCGTCGAGCGCGTCCTGGAGGTCCAGCGGCGAGGCATCCTCCTGCTCCTCGTTGCCGCCCGTGGGCTGGTAGGCGTCGTCCGCCATGTTCTCCTCGGTCATGATCGCCTCCGGGGACGTCGGCTGGTTTCCGTTGTCTGCGGAGTACCGGGTTCCCCCGGTGTGACACCTGCGGGCCGTGATCGGCGCGCCGCATCGGCCGCCGCCGCGTCGCCGGCGCCGCGTTACCGGCGGGGCCGGGCGGGCACCCGGGTGGGCATGATGCAGAGTCGCCGCACCCCGCTCGTCGACAGTTCGCTCGCATTGCTGGTCAGGGGATACACCTGGCTGCCCGACCGCCGGCGCCGCACCGCCGGCCCGCTGGTCCGTGCCCGGCTGACGGGCCGGCCCGCCGTGGCGCTGCGGGGCCCGGAGGCCGTGCGGTTCTTCTACGACGAACGACATGTGGAACGGAGTTCGGCGCTGCCCGGCCCGGTGCTGAGCACGCTCTTCGGCCATGGCGCCGTCCACACGCTGGACGGGCCGCCCCATCGGGTGCGCAAGGAGCTGTTCCTGTCGCTGCTCACCGGTCCGAACGCGGTCGCCGGCCTGGTGGAGCACGTCACCCGGGCCTGGGACGCGGCCGAGGAGTCCTGGCCGCACCGGCCCTCGGTCGTCCTGTTCGACGAGGCGAGCCGGGTGCTCACCCTGGGCGTCTGCCGGTGGGCCGGAATCCCCCTGGACGACCGCGACGCCGACGGCGGGGCCACGGCCGCCGACCTGGTCGCCATGGTCGACGGCTTCGCCTCGCCGGGGCCCCGGCACTGGCGGGCCCGCCGGGCCCGGAGCCGGGCTGAGGCGTGGCTGGCCCGTCTGGTGTCGGATGTCCGCGAGGGTGCCGCCACCGCGCCCGCCGGATCACCGCTGGACGGCGTGGTCCGGCACGAGGACGCCGACGGCCTGCCCCTGGACCCGCACACCGCCGCGGTCGAACTGCTCAACGTCCTGCGTCCCACCGTCGCGGTGTGCTGGTTCGTCGGCTACGCGGGGCACGCGCTGCATCTCAGGCCCGACGTACGGGAACGGCTGGCCGAGGGCGATCCCGCGTACGCGGTGGCGTTCGCCCACGAGCTGCGGCGCTTCTATCCCTTCGCCCCGTTCGTCGGCGGGCGGGCCGTCACCGACCTGGAGTGGAAGGGTGAGCCGATCCCGGCGGGCGCCCTGGTCCTGCTCGACCTGTACGGGCAGAACCACGACCCCGGCCTGTGGGACCTCCCGTACACCTTCGAACCCCAGCGGTTCCTGGAGCGCCCGCCCCGCCGCGACGACCTCGTGCCGCAGGGCGGCGGCGACCGCGCGGGCGGCCATCGCTGCCCCGGCGAGGACGTCACCGTCGCACTGCTGCGGGCCCTGGGGCCCCGACTGGCCCGGCTGGAGTACGACGTGCCCCCGCAGGATCTGCGGATCCCGCTGACGCGGATGCCGGCGCGGGTGCGCAGCGGATTCGTCATGGAGTCCGTCCGCGTACCGGAGCGGGTCCAGGTGGCGGGGCGGGCGGCGGGATGAAGGGCGCGGCCGGGGGCTGAGCGCCGACGACGACGCGGAGCGTCGGACGAGGAAGGCGCCGGACGAGGAACACCGATGAGGTGAGTGGGCGGGCCCGGCCGGGGCCCGCCCACTCGCGGTCGTGCACCGTCCCGCGCCCTACGTCGTGCTACGTCGTGTTACGTCTTCCGGCACGTGTGCCGGTGACGGACGCCGGCGTCCCGCTCAGGCGGCGGAGAGTTCGCGTCCGATCCGGCGGCCCGCGGCCGCCACGCCGGCTCCCACCAGTCCGTAGACCGCCACCCTGCGCAGCGCCGTGCGCCGTCGGCCGCCCCAGCCGCCGTGCACCGCCCCCTCGCCGGAAGCCGGTACGTGCAGTGCTCCGTGCGTGGCCGGAGCGGAATCCTTGTGGGACAGGTGGGTCTTCTCGGTCTGCCGGGCCATCGCCCGCTCGGCGAGCGCCGGGTTCTTCCGCGCCCGGCGCACCAGGGCCTTGCCCGCGGGGCCGACCACCACTTCGCGGTGGGGGTGGCGGACGAGGTCGACGACGGTCCGGGCGACCCGCTCGGGGCTGTAGACGGGCGGCATGGCGACCACCTTGCGCCCGGTGTGGTTGGCCGCCTGCTCGAAGTGCGGGGTGTCGATGGTCGCGGGCATCACGGTGCACACCCGGATGCCCTTGACGCCCTCCACCCGCAGCTGCTGACGGAGGCTCGAGCCGAGCCCCTGGACGGCGTGTTTGGACATGCTGTACGGGTGGCTGTACGGCTGGGCGACGGCGCCCACGATCGACGAGATGTTGATCAGGGTGCCGTGTCCCTCCTCGCGCATCGCCCGCAGAGCCGCTCGTGCCCCGTGCACATAGCCCATCACGTTGACGTCCAGGACCTTGCGGAAGTCCTCCAGGGGCACGTCCTCGAAGCGGCCGAAGGCGTTGACGGCCGCGTTGTTGACCCATACGTCGATCCGGCCGAACTCCTCCACGGCCCGCCTCGCCAGGTCGTCGACCGCCTTGGCGTCCGTCGTGTCGGTCGGTACGACCAGCGTCCGGGCCCCCCGATGCCGCTCGCACTCGCGCGCGGCCGCCTCCAGCGCCTCCTCGCGGCGGGCCGCCAGCACCACCGCGCACCCCTTCCTCGCGAAGGCCTCGGCCGTGGCCCTGCCGATGCCGCTGGACGCTCCCGTCACCACCACCACGTGTTCACGCAGTCGCATTCCGTACCTCCTCGGCACTGACCGTCCCGGACACGTCGTGTCCGGCTGCGCCGCCCGGGTACCCCGAACCGGCGCGGGCTCGACACGCCGCGGGCCAGGCCATCGCGAGGAAGGGGCGTCCGCGCCGGGCGGCGCTTGCCCGCTCCTCGCGACCGGCGCACCCTGGTCCTATGGCTGTGCACGACGGCCCCGGCCCCACGCTCATCACGTCCGTCCAGCGTGCCTTCCGCCTGCTGGAGGCGGTGAGCGCGCACGAGAACGGCGCGCCGGCGAAGCAGCTGGCCCGCGAGACCGGGCTGCCCCTGGCCACCGCCTACCACCTGCTGCGGACCCTGGTCCACGACGGATACCTGCGCAAACTGGCCGACGGCGGCTTCGTCCTGGGTGACAAGGTGCAGGCGCTGCACACCACCGGCCGCGGTCAGGCGCTGCTCAGCCGGGTCCGTCCGACGCTCGCCGCGCTGCGGGACGAGCTGGCGAGCGCCGCCTACCTCACCTTCTACGAGGACGGCGAGATCCGGGTCGCCGAGATCGTGGACAGTCCCCGGGCGCCCCGGGTCGACCTCTGGGTCGGCTTCGAGGACGCCGGGCACGCCACGGCGCTCGGCAAGTCGGTCCTGCGCGAGCTGGACGCGGACGCCCGCAGGGACTACCTCTCCCGGCATCACCTGGCCGATCTCACCCCGAGGACCATCACCGACGCCCCGGAGCTGCTGCGGCGGCTGGACTCCTCCCCCGTGGCACCGGCCGTCACGGACCTGGAGGAGTACGCCCTCGGCACGGTCTGCATCGCGGTGCCCGTCTACAGCGGGGACACGCTCGGCTCGCTCGGCGTCTCGCTGCGCGCGGACCGACTCTCCCGGCTGCCGGAGGTCCGGGCGCGGCTCCTCCCGATCGCGAGCCGCGTGACCAGGGGCCTGTCGCTCACTATCTGAAATCCATGTCCTTGTGACACCCGAGCAGATCCCCTTTCCTGGTTGAACCGGACAATTCAGGAGCAAGGACTCCACGCACAGGTGAGGATCGCGGGCGATACATGAGTCACACCCGAGAGCTTGGCGGCGACCACAGGCCGATGCCGGACGGGCCCTCCCCGACGCGCGCGTCCGGGAGGGGCAGGGGGGCCCGCCATCGGGTCGCCACGCAGCTGGCCTCCGGCACCCCCGCGCTGCCCGTGCTGATCGTCTCCGTGATCGTCTTCGTCGGCCTCGTCGGCGGGCCCGGACTGACCTGGCTGCCGCTGCTCGCAGCGGGGCCCGCGCTGGCCGCCACCACCAGCGGACCGCGTGGCGTTCTCTGCGTCGGCCTCCTCGCCGGGGTGCTGGGCACGATGCTCGGTGTGCGGGACGGCGCGCCGGGCCGCGAGCTGGCCGCCGTCCTGTCCGCACTGGTGGCCGTCTCCCTGGCGAGCGCCCTGGCCAGCGCCCTGCGCGGACGGCGCGAGCGGGTCCTCGCGGCCGTCCGCTCGGTCGCCGAGGCCGCCCAGCACGCGCTGCTCCAGCCGGTACCGGCGACCGTCGGCCCGTTCCAGGTGGCCGTCCGCTACAGCGCCGCGGCGGCCGAGGCCCGTATCGGCGGAGACCTGTACGCGCTCATACCCACCCCGTACGGGGTACGGCTGATCGTCGGCGACGTGCGCGGCAAGGGGCTGCCCGCCGTCGGGATAGCCGCCCTGGTGCTCGGCGTGTTCCGCGAGGCGGCGTACGAGGAGCCCGACCTCCTCGCGGTCGTCGACCGGATCGAGCGGAGCCTGGCACGCAACCTCCGCAGCGACGACTTCGTCACCGCCGTCGTCGCCGGGCATCCCCGGCCGGGCCGCCTGGAACTGGTCAACTGCGGGCACGCGCCTCCGCTGCTCGTGCGCGGCTCGGACGTCGTACCGGTGGAGCCGGACCGCCCGGCCCCGCCCCTGGGGCTGCGCGCGCTCACGGGCGAGAAGCCCGGTCTGCGGATCCTGCCCTTCGGCGACGAGGACCAGCTGCTGCTGTACACCGACGGTGTCACGGAGGCCCGCGACCGCGACCGCGCGTTCTATCCGCTCGCCGAGCGACTGGCCCACCACGTGTCCGACGAGCCGGCCCACACCCTCTCGGCGCTCCACGACGAACTGCTCACCCACGTGGGCGGCCGGCTTCACGACGACGCGGCACTGCTCCTGCTCCGCAAGCCGGCGACGCACGCCAGCGCCCTGGCCGGCTGACCGCCCAGGGCGGAGGTACCGGCCGTCCGGGCTCGCGCCCCGAGACTCCCCGGCACCGTGCGCGCCGCCTGGTCCCCGACGCGGGCGGTCATTCCCTCTCCGTCGTGATCTCGTACGCCTCCTGGCGTACGTCGGCGTCCGGGTGCCTGCGCAGCTGCCGCAGCAGCTCGCGCCACTCCTCGGGCCACCCGAGAGCACCGCCCGTCGCCCGCACCAGACCGATCGCCAGCAGGCCCTGCACCGCGCCGCCCTCGTGGGCGAACCGACCGGCGGCGGTCAGCAGAGCCTCGGCGCCGCGCGGATGCACGTGGTGCGGCGAGTACGTCCGCAGGCGGCCGGCCGTATGGACCGCCGTGGCGACCCCCGCTCCCTCCAGGGCCTCCGCCAGGTCCCCCAGCCGTTCGAGCAGCGCGGCCGGCTCCAGGGTGTGATCGGCCAACTGGGCCAGCAGATGGGCGCGTTCGGCCACGAGCAGGGGTTCCGGCGCCAGTTGCCGCGCGACCGCCTCCAGCAGCTCGGGGCGTACTCCGTCGACGTGGGCGAACGAGGTCAGGCTCCGCAGTCGCTGCAGTGCCGGCAGGTCCCGGTCCGTGAGCGCGTCGGCGGCGCCCTCCGCCGTGTGCAGCGCGGCCAGCAGTGCGGCCACCGTGTCGTGCAGGACGCTGCCCGGCGCGGCTCCGCCCACGGGGTGCGGCAGTTCGGAGGCGGCCAGCTCGCGCAGCACCCCTTCCGCGGACCGCCAGTGGGTCCGGTCCGCGAGGTCGCGGACGATCCCGGAGACATGCTCGGCGAGTTCGGGTGCGTGGCGGCACCACACCCCCATGGCACGCAGCACGGCGTAGCCGCCCCCGAAGCCCTCGCTCGTCGCGAGGGCGGTGCCGTAGGTGCCCAGGATCACGGTGGCGTACGCGCGGCGGTGCGTCTCGGCCAACTCCCAGGGGCTGACGGCCAGGAGGGCTTCGTGCACGGCCCTGGAGTCGTCGTCCGTGACCTCGTCGAGCAGTCGCCATGCCTCCGGCTCACCGAGCAGGGGCGGCAGCACCCGGACGACGGCGGCCCGTACGTCCGGGTGCCGGCCGGGGGCGCGGAACGTGCTCGCCAGCAGGGAGATCGCCTGCCGGGGCGGCAGGAAGCGGGCGGCGAGGCGTCCGGCCTCCTTGCGGGCGGTGACCTTCACGGAGCGCTCACCGGTGAGCAACGCGCCGAGAGCGACGGCGAGTTCGGAGGGCGCGGTGAAGCGGGCGGCACGTCCCGCCGCGTACACGGCGACCCTGGCCCGGTCGCCGCCCGCGTGTTCCAGCAGGGGCGCCAGGGTGTCCTGGGGCCGGTCGGTCCGGGGCAGCGCGCCGAGCGCGGCCTCGGCCACGACCACCTCCGGGTCGTCGGTGTGTGCGAGCGCCAGGGCACGCCCGAACTCGGGGACCGGGGCCGCGGCCCGGATCAGGGCGGCCCGTTCGTCGAGCGGGAGCGAGTCGTCCGCGACGGCCCGGCCCGCCAGACGGACCGCCGCCCGTTGCTGGCGGGGCAGCCAGCGGTCGCTGTCGCCGAGGTCCGGCAGGGGGCGCCGGGCCCCGTCCGGCAGGAAGCGGCCGTACGGCGGGGACGCGGCGAGCAGGGAGTCCAGCAGATCGGTGCGCCGCCGGGTCAGTACCCGCCGTACGGGCGGGAGCACGACCGACGACGGTTCGAGGGCGACGATGTCGGCGACCCGTTCGTCGCGGGTCTCCGGTGCGGCCAGCCACAGCTCGGCGGCCGTCCGGAAGGTGTCGTCGTCGCCGCGCTCCAGAGCCGCGGCCAGGCGCTCCTGGAGTTCGGGCAGCCGCCGGGCGCGCGGCCCCAGTGCGGTGGCCAGGGCCAGCAGCAGCCGGAAGTCGGCCCGCCCCGCCCCGGCGTCGAGCCAGGGGCGCAAGGCCTCGAACACCTGCCGCTCCTGGCCTCGCCGCAGGACGCGATGGAGCGGGCCGAGGTCGGGTACGCCGACGCGGCGCGTGAGGCGTTCCAGCACGCGCAGGGCACAGTCCCGCAGCCCTGCCTCGCCGTCGGTGGCGTGGGCGACGAGCAGGCGTACGGCGAGGGTGCGCAGTGCCGCCGTCGTGTCCGCCGAGGTGTCCCGCGCCTCCAGGGCGTCGGCGGCGATCGCGTCCAGCAACGGGACGTGAGCGGAGTCGAAGACTCGCGGATGCGTCTCGGCGAGCGCGCCGAGCGCGGCGGCGCGGACCGGGTCCCGGTCGTTGCGCAGGCGGCGTCCGGCGACGGTCAGCAGTTCGGTGACCGCTTCCCGGCCGCCGTCGAGGGCGGCGCAGGTCACGAACAGCGGCCAGGCCAGGGCCCGGTCGTCCGCGTCGGGGCGCCCGACGGCGGCGAGCAGCTCGGCGCGCGCCTCGTCGAAGGGACCGTGGGCGACGGTGTCCAGGTCCTCCCACCAGTAGCCGGTGCCGTCGGACTCGGCCAGGGCACGACGGACCTCCGCCCAGCGGCGCTCGCGGGGCAGCAGTCCGAGGGCGCCGAGGGCCACGTCCCAGTCCCGCACCCCGACGGAGACCGCGTCCACGAACGCGGCCCGCCGGCCGGGCGCCATGGCCTTCATCAGCGAGGCGAAGTTGACGCCGCGGGACAGCCAGTGGCGGCCCAGCGCGATCAGCGACGAGGGCTCGGCCCGCACCAGCCGGCGCATCACCCCGGGCGGCGGCAGCGGCTCGTGGCGCTGCGCCCGCCGGCCGGGGGCGGCGATCCAGGCGATCACACGTTCGACGTCGAGGGCGGCCAGCGGGCCCAGCCCCTTGCACAGCGCGGGCGGCAGGCTGCTCGGACCGTGTCCTTCCAGCAGGGTGAGCACCCGCTCGGGGCGCCGTGGCGCGAGGGCCGCGACCGTGGTGGCGTGCAGGCGCCACCAGTCGTCCCGCTGCTGCCCGCCGACCCGGTCGGCCAGGGCCCGCTCGGCGTGGTCCAGCACCGGGTCGGGGTGCCGGGCGGCGAGCCGCGTCCAGCCGTCGACGGCGTGGGCCAGGGCAGGCAACTCCCGTGCCACGAACGAGGCGGAACAGGCAGGCAGCAGCCGCGCGGCCTCGGCGTCACCCCAGTCCGCGCGCACGCGCGCCACCAGCCGCTCGGCGAGCGCGGTGCGCCCTCCCGCGGCGAGCAGCCGGGCCAGCCGCTGCCGCAGCACGGCCGGTGCGTCGGCGTAGGCCGCCTCCACCGCCCGGTCCGGGACGGGCAGCTCGCGGACGGCGCGCCGCGCGTACCCGGCGACCACCGGGTCCGGGTCGGCCAGCCGGGACGCAAGGAACTGAGCGTCACGTCCGACGAGGGCCGCCAGCGCCGCGAGCCGCCGCTCGTAGGGTCCGCGTCCGTCCAGCTCGGTCAGGAGCGGGCCGAGCGTACCGTCGTCCGCGAGCCGGCGTGCGGTCCGGGCCGTCAGCGTGAGACGGGCGGGGAACGGCAAGGGTTCGAGGGCGGCGAGCAGCTCCTCGGAGGCGGTCGGCATCCGCCGATTGTGCACGGCAAGATCCGTGCACGCGATCGAATAAGCACTGATCGAACCGGCCCGGATCGAGCCGGCGCTGACCGAGCCGGCACTGACCGAGCGAGCGCTAACGCATGATTGCTGGCGCATGAGCGCTGACGGGACGGGCCGTGCTCGACGAGAGGGCCGTGCCCTCCCGGCGGACGCCGGACTACCGGCGGGTCCGCACCAGCAGCCACAGGAAGTACGGCGTGCCGATCGCGGCCGTCATCAGGCCGGCGCCCAGCTGGGCCGGGGCGATCACCGTGCGGCCGAGGAGGTCGGCCGCGCAGACGAGACAGGCGCCCAGCAGGACGGCCACCGGGACGACCCGGACGTGCCGTCGGCCCACGAGGGCACGCGCGGCGTGCGGTGCGACGAGGCCCACGAAACCGATGGTGCCGGCCGAGGCGACGGCGGTCGCGCTGAGCAGCACGCTCACCACGAGGAACCCGAGTCTGGCCCGGGACAGCCCCAGCCCGAGGAGCCGCGGGGTGTGCTCGTCCAGGGAGACGAGATCCAGTTCGGTCCGGCGTGCCACCGCGACGACGAGGCCCAGCGTCAGGACACACGCGACGGGCACGACGTCCGGCAGGGTCCGGCCGTACGTCGAACCGGACAGCCAGGTCAGGGCCTTGGTGGCGTTGAACGGGTCGGTGAGCACGATGAGCAGGCTGATCAGCGCCGTGGTGCCGGCGGCCACGCCGATGCCGACGAGGACCAGCCGGTTCTGCTGGTAGCCGCCCCGGGCCGCCAGTCCGAAGACGACCGCGGAGGCGAGGGCGGCGCCCGCGAAAGCGGCGCCCGCGACGCTCCAGCCACCGGCGACGGGCACGGTGGTGACCAGCAGCACGGCGCCCAGCGCGGCCCCGCCGGAGACGCCCAGGACGCCCGGTTCCGCGAGCGGATTGCGGGTCACGGCCTGCACCAGTGTCCCGGCCAGGGCGAGGGCCGCGCCCGCGCACAGGGCCGCGAGGACGCGCGGCACCCGGGTGTCGAGCACGAAGGACACCGTCCGGCCCGCCCGCCCCTGGGCCCAGTTGGCGACATCGCCGAGCAGGAGCCTGCTGTCGCCCAGCAGGACACCCGCGACCACGACGCCGACGGTCACGGCGACCAGCACGGCCACGGTGACCAGGAACGCCGTGCGGCTGGGGATACGCAGGCGGTCCGGCGGTTCGGCTCCGGCGGTGTCCCGCAGCCGTAGGGCCATCACCACCAGGGCCACGGCGCCCGCCAGGCTGGTCACCACGCCGGTGGGCACGGCGACCGCCGTGCCGGAGGGGACGAGGGCCCGCAGCAGTACGTCCGATCCGAGCACCAGTCCCGCGCCGACCAGGCCGGCGACGGGCAGGGCCCCCCGGGTACGGGCGAGGCCGCGGAAGCGGCGGGCGAGGGGGCGTACCAGTGCGGGTGCGCACAGGCCGACGAAGCCGACGGGCCCGGCGAGCGTGACGGCCGCCGCCGACAACAGCGTCGCCAGGGCGACGACCGTGACCCGGGTGGCGCGGACGGGGACGCCCAGCCCTCGCGCGGCGTCGTCGCCGAGGGCGAGCGCGTCGACCCGACGGGCCGTCAGCCACAGACCGACCAGGCCGACCGCCACGACGGGCAGCATCTGCACGACGCCGTCGAAGCCGTTCTGCCCGATGCTGCCCTGGTTCCACTGGTAGAGGCCCTCGGTCCGCTGCGGGAACAGCAGGAGCAGCCCTTCCGTCAGGGAGTTCAGGCCCAGCATGAGGGCGGTGCCGGCGAGGACCAGCCGTACGGTGCCCGTGCCGAGCCCGGAGAGGGCGAGTACGACGGCCGCCGCCAGCAGTCCCCCGGCGAAGGCGATGCCGGACGAGGCGAGCAGGGGCAGGGAGACGCCGGTGACACCGACGACGCCTAGCGCCAGGTAGGCGCCGGCGTTCACCGCGAGGGTGTCGGGCGCGGCGAGGACGTTGCGGCTCACGGCCTGCAGTACGGCGCCCGCCACGCCGAGGACGACGCCGACGAGGATGCCGGCTGCCGCGCGCGGCAGCCGGGAGGCGATCACGACGGACGCGTCGCCCGGACCGGACCGCCCGGTCAGGGCCTTGAACACCTCGGTGGGTCCGACGGCGGCGGTGCCCTGGGTGAGGTCGACGACGGCGAGGGCCGCGACCAGGACGACGAGGCCGGCCGTCACCGCGGTCGCGCCCGGCCGGGTCGCGGTGACCGGCGGACGGTCGGCGGCCGTCGACGGACGGGGGGCGGGGGGTTTGGCGGTGACGGCCATGGCTGTCGTTCGTCGTCCTGTCGTCAGTGTCGTCGCGTCGTCGTTGTCGCCGGGGCTCACGGTCGGGCCCCCGCGTCGTCGAGTCGTCGTACTTCTTCGGGTCGTCGCTCGGCCGGCTACTTCGTCAGCGCGTCGACGACGGCGTCGATGTACGCCTCCATCGACTCGGGGCCGCCGAACATCCAGATGCCGTCGGGCAGTCGGTGCACCTCGCCGGCCTTCACGAACGGCAGGGACGTCCACACGGTGTTCTTCGCCAGCGCGCCGGTGAAGGGCGTGCTGGTGTCGTCCTCGTCGTTGCCGATGTAGGCGAACTGGACGTCCTTCGGCAGGTCGGTCAGCCCCTCGACGTCGGTGGTGCCGAGGCCGTAGGCGGCGTCTCCCTTCACCTTCCAGGCGTTCTTCAGGCCGATCCGCTCGTTGACGGCGCCGATGAGCGAGCCGCTCGTGTACGGGCGCAGGGAGACCTGGTTGGAGGTGACGTAGCCGTCGGCGAAGGCCAGTTCGGTGCCGTCGAGACCGGCGTCGGCGAGGGCCTTCTTGCCTTCGGCGACCTTGGCCTCGAAGCTCTCGCGCGCGGCGCCGGCCCGGTCGGTGGTGCCGGTGGCCTCGGCGATGAGGTCGAGGTTCTCCAGCATCTGCCCGATCTGGTCGGAGGCGTCCGCCGATCTGATGCCCAGGACGGGGGCGATCTTCCGCAGTTGCTTCACGGCGGCGGGCGGCAGATCGGAGGAGGCCACGATGAGGTCGGGCGAGAGAGCGGCGATGGTGTCCATGCTCGGCTCGCCGCGGGTGCCGATGTCCTTGGGCTGGTTCTTGAGCGGGACGGCCTGGTCCCAGGTCTTGTAGCCCTTGACATCGGCGACGCCGACCGGGTCGACGCCGAGGGTGACGAGGAACTCGACCTCGTTCCACTCGGTGGCGACGACCTTGGTGGCCGGGCCGTCGAGTTCGACCTTCTTGCCGGTGGAGTCGGTGAGGGTGATGGCCTCGGAGGACTGCTTCGCGGAGCTGTCGGCGGCAGGCTCGGTGGTGCCGCACGCGGCGAGGGTGAGGGCCGCGGTGGTGGTGACCGCGGTGAGCAGGAGACGTCTCATGAGGTGGAGCCGAGCCTTTCGGTTGGGGTGTTCCGGGTGCCGCCGGGGGCGTCCCGGGGGCCATCGGGGAGGGGCCGGGTGCCGCCGGGGGCGTCCCGTGCGCCGTCCGGGACGGACCGGGGGTTGTCCGGGACGAGCCGTGTGCCGTCCGGGACGGGCCGGGGGTTGTCCGGGACGAGCCGCGGGTCGTCGGGGCGGTGGTGCCGGGTGTGGTGACGGCCGATCGGGCGGGTGCGCAGCCGGCCGGTGAGGGGATCGGTGTCGACGTCGATGCGGATGCCGTAGACGGCGGTCAGCCGTTCCGGCGTGAGGACGTCCTCGGGGCGGCCCTCGGCGACGATCCGGCCCGCTTCGAGGAGCGTGATCCGGTCGGCGACGGCGGCCGCCTGGTCGAGGTCGTGCAGGACGACGCCCACGGCGATCCCGTGGTCGTCCGCCAGGTCGCGGACGAGGTCGAGGAGTTCGACCTGGTAGCGCAGGTCGAGGTAGGTCGTCGGCTCGTCCAGCAGGAGGACACCGGTCTCCTGCGCGAGACAGCACGCGAGCCACACCCGCTGCAGCTGCCCGCCGGACAGGTGCTCGGCGCCGCGCTCGGCGAGGTCCGTGACGCCGGTCAGAGCGAGTGCCCGGTCGACCGCGGCCGTCGCGTCCGGATCCCGGCGGCCGAAGCGGCCCCGGTAGGGGTACCGGCCGAACTCGACGACATCACGCACGGTCAGTCCGCTGGGGGTGGGCCGCCCTTGTGTCAGCAGCGCCACGTGCCGCGCGAACTCGCGCGCGGTCAGGGCGAGACCGTCGGTGCCGGCATCGATCGTGAGCGCGGCGTGGCGGGCCCGCTGCAGCCGGGCGACCGTCCGCAGGAGCGTCGACTTCCCGCTGCCGTTCGGGCCGACCAGGGCGGTCACCTCACCGGGCCGCAGTCCGATCGCGACGTCGTGCACGACGTCCACGCCGTCGTACGACACGGTCACGCCCGTGGCCGACAGTGCGTGCCCGCGGAGCCGCGGCGTGGCGGCTGCTTCCTCACCAGATCTCACGAAGCGAAGGTTAGCCTAACCTAAATTATCGGTCACCAGGGGTGTCGTTCCCGCCTCGCCGAACCCGACCGCCGACCTCACCACGCCCGCAGGCCGCCATGTCCGCGGACTTCCCACCCCTGCCGTCAGTCGGCCCGCCACGACGCGGGATCCCAGAGCCCCGAGCGGCGCAGCGACTGCGGGCAGTGCAGATAGATCTCGTCGATCTCCAGCACCAGGGCCAGCGGGGGACGGCGGCCGTCCAGCACCATCGCGTCGAAGAACGGCGCGTCGGTGAGGATGCGGGCCCGGCCGTTGATCCGCAGGACCTGCTTGCTTCCGGGGATCAGATAGAGCAGACCCGCGTGCGGGTTGTCGAGGATGTTGTGGAAGCTGTCGCCGCGCCGGTTCCCCGGCCGGTCGGGCAGCGCGATCACGCCAGGGGCGAGGACGTGTGTGAATCCCGGGGCATCCCCACGCGGTGAGACGTCACAGTCACCCCGCGCGCCGGAGGTGGCCAGCAGGCAGAACGGCGAGCGGGCCAGAATGTCCCGGTCCTGGTCGGTGAGCCGGTCATGGACCTTCTCGATGACCACGGGCCAGGGCTCCCCGAGCAGTTCACGCAACTCGTCGCGCGACCGCAGCCCGACCCATCCCTCCTCGCCCCCGGTCTCCGGCCCGTCCCCGGCGGTGCTGTCGATCGCGCGCGGCAAGGCCGACCCCCAAGTGGCACACGTCCGGCGACGGTGCACACCCCGGACCCTCTACAAGTAAGGTAACCCTAACTTCATGATCGTGTCCTGGTCCAGGCACCCGCGTTCTGCCTCTCCCCTCCCCCTCCGCACGGCTCACGCCAGGCCGAACGGCTCGAGATGCACCTGCCCCCGGGGTACCCGCAGCGCGCGCAGGCCCCGCAGCACGGCCGAGGTCATGGCGGGCGGGCCGCAGACATACACGTCGCGCTCGGCGATGTCGGGAACGAGGGCACGCAGGCTCTCCGGCGCGAACGGGGGCCCGCCCTCCCGCCGTGCGCCAGGTACGACCGCAGCCCCCATGACTCCCCCTCACGCATCGAGGCCGGACCGCGAGGCTGGTACGCGCGCACCGACCGTCGAGACCGCGCGCACCCATGCCCGACGGCACCGGGGGCCGCGCGCTGGAGGGCTACCCGAGGAACCGCCGCTTCACGCTCGCCCGTACCAGCAGCCGGCCGCGTCCGTCCATGAGGTCCGCTCCCGGCTCCGCGCTCGGGCGGACATCACCTCACAAGCACCTGCCTGCCGGAGTGATCACGGACCGGACGGTACCTACCGTGAGGTGGCATGCTCACCTTCCCGATCACCTCGACGACCGGCAAGCGACTCGGTCTCGCGGCGCTGGTGACGGCCGTGGTCCTGACCACCGGCCCCACGGCGACCGCACAGCCGCCCGCCCCGCACCCCACCGTGAACTGCGGCACGCACGACCGAACCCGCCAGTCACTGCGCGACCTCACCGGCCACCACGGCATCACCGGTGGCGCGGTCCTGGTGACCGACCCCACCGCGGGCCATCCCTGCGGGCGTTGGACGGAGACCGCCGGCACGGCGGACGTGCGCACCGGACGCCCGATGAACGCCACCGACCGACTGCGCGTCGGCAGTGTGACCAAGACGTTCACCGCGGCACTCGTCCTGCGGCTCGCCGCCGAGCGCCGCCTCTCGCTGGACGCCCCCGTCGACCGCTACCTGCCCGGCCTCTTCGACAGAGGCGACCACGACCGCCGTACGGCCACCCACGACCGCCGTACGGCCACCCACGACCGCCGTCCGATCACCGTACGACAACTCCTGCGGCACACCAGCGGATTACCCGACTACCTCGACGCACCCGAATGGGAGCATCTCGCGGCAGCGGTTCCGGCACTTCGAGCCACACGACCTCGTCAGGCGTGCCCTCGAACTGCCGCGCCCCCAGGGCACCTGGCACTACGCCACCACCAACTACCTCGTGCTCGGCATGATCGTCCGCGAGATCACCGGCCGCACCCCCGAAGCCGAGATCACCCGCCGCATCATCAGGCCCCTCGGGCTGCGCGACACCTACTGGCCCGGCGACGACACACACGTCCGAGGAGCGCACTCCCGCAGCTACTTCACCGACGAAGGCGGCCGGCGCGTCGACGGCACCGCCTGGAACATGACCTTCGGCGGGGTCGGCGGCGCCCTGGTCTCCTCGCCGGGCGACCTGACACGGTTCGCCACCGCCCTGTTCGACGGGAGCCTGCTGCCCGCCGCCCAGCTCGCGGAGATGCGGCGGACGGTCGAGGTCGACGCCGACCGTCTCTGGCCCGGCGCCCGATACGGGCTGGGCGTGATCTCGACACCCCTGTCCTGCGGCGGAACGTGGTGGGGACACGCGGGGACGGTGCCCGGCGGCCACCGCGCGCTGGTCGCCGTCGGTCCCGGCGGCCGGAGCGTCGCCGTCGCCCTGAACGAGATTCCCGCCTCGCTCCCGGCCGAGTCCGCGTTCCTCGACCTCGTCGACGCCTCCCTCTGCGAGGGCATGCCTTCCGAAAGGACCTCCGCATGACCGCCTCTTCCTCCCCCACCACCACGAGCACGGCCGTCACGGGCACGGCCGCCACGGGCACGGCAGGCCCACGCCGACGGGTGTCCCGCACCGCGGCGGGGGCTGCCCTGTGCCTGGCCGGCGCCCTCACCGTCCCCGTGGCACCCGCCGCGGCGGAACCCGGCCGTGCGTCCGCCCCTTCCCTCGCCCGCTACCACGACCAGCACCTCGACTGGAGGAGCTGCGTGCTGGGACCCGACGACGAGACGGGCAGGGAACTCCAGCAGGCGGGCGCCCGGTGCGCCGACGTCACCGTCCCGCTCAACTACGAGGATCCGGACGGCCGTACGATCACCGTCGCGATCTCCCGGATCCGGGCCACCGACACGGCCCATCGCGTGGGCGCGCTGCTGCTCAACGGCGGCGGCCCCGGCGGACAGACCATCGGCGACCCACCGTGGATACGCACCACGATGAAGCAGGTCGGTGAACGCTACGACGTGGTGGGCGTCGATCCCCGTTTCGTCGGCCGCAGCACGCCCCTGGACTGCCACTGGCCCACCGGCTCCTTCATACGCGGCGCGGGGAAGGACCGCGCGGGATTCGACCGCGCGGTGGGGTTCGCCAGGGAACTCGCCGACCGTTGCGCGAGGACCCAGGGCGACGTCCTGCCGTACGTCACCACCCGGAACACCGCGCGCGACATGGACATCGTGCGCGCCGCGCTCGGCGAGCGCAGGATCTCCTACCTCGGCTACTCGTACGGCACCTACCTGGGCCAGGTGTACGCCACGATGTTCCCCGGCCGTACCGACCGCGTCGTCCTGGACGGCCTCGTCGACCCCGGCCGCTACCACCCACGGCTGCTGCGCGGCACGGCACCGGCCAACCGGCACGCCCTCGAAGGCTGGGCCGCCTGGGCGGCGGCCCGCGACACCACCTACCGCCTGGGCCGCACCAGGAGCGCGGTGCTGGCGACCGTGGACGGGATCCGGACCGCGGCCGAACACACACCCCTGCGGATCGGCGGCCACCGGGTGGACGCCCATCTGGTACCCGTCGCCGTCTTCGCCGGCCTCTCGCAGGACAACGACACCGCCTACGCCGATCTCGCGCGGGCCGTACGGGACATGCGCCGCGCCGTCGGCGGCCGCACGGTCACCCCGTCGCCATGGCTGGCCGAGACCCTCGACTTCCTGCTGACCGGGTCCGGCTCCGCCTACGGCAGCGTCCAGACGGCGATCCTGTGCGGGGACGCGTCCGCGCCGCGCTCCCCCGAGACGTACTGGCGCGATGTCCGGCGCGCCCGTGAGCAGGACCCGTTGTTCGGTCCCGTCACCGACAACATCGGCCCGTGCGCGTTCTGGAACCCGCCGCGCGAACAGCCCACCACGATCCGCAGCGACCTGCCGGCCCTCCTCGTCAACGCGACCGGCGACCCGCGCACCGTCTACCGCAACGCCCGGACGGTGCGTCACATGTGGCCGTCCTCCCGCCTGCTCACCCTGCGCGGCGCGGACCAGCACGCCGTGTACGGCGTGTTCGGCAGCCCCTGCGTCGACACCACGGTCAACGCCTACCTGGCCACCGGCCGCCTGCCCGACACCGACATCACCTGCGAGCGGCCGGCCGGCTGAGAGAGGCGTTCGGCGCCACCGCCCCGTCTCACCGTGCCCGTCTCACCGTGCACGGTGAGACGGGCACGGTGATCCGCGGGGGCTGAGA
>NZ_JBHVDD010000115.1:0-25299 GCF_042802995.1 Streptomyces sp. NPDC057438 | reverse complement strand
CCGGTTTCTCGGCGGCGCGCACCCCCCGGGCCCCCCCGGCCCGCCCGCCCCCCCCCGCCCCCCCCGACCCCCACACGCGCCGGGTGCCCCCCGAGCAGGGGGCACCCGGCGAACCCGCTCACCCGGAGGGGCACTGCTTCCATGCCAGGTGATAGATCGTGCTGATGTCACCGTCCGTCGAGTCCATGGTCATGAAGCTCGTGCTGCCGGCCGGCGACGACCCCCGGTTGACCCGCAGCTCGGTGTTGATGTTGAAGTTGCGCTCCACGCCGCACGGCGCCCACACCAGCTGGGCCCAGTCGGTCTCGTCCGTGGCCTGCCAGTTGTCCTCCTTGGGGCCGGTGAACGTGTGGGTCCTGGAGGCCGTGTCCGGGGAGCCCTGGAAGTAGTACGAGGCCTTCTCCACGCCGCTCGCGCCGCGCGCGAGCGAGGCGAAGCCGCGGTAGTCGACGCTGGCGATGGCGTAGGTGAAGCCACCGGGCACGTGGACGATCAGGTTGAGCTGGCAGTTCTTGCGGAACGCGGTGGCCGGGGCGCCGCCGCCGACCTGGGCGAGGTAGTCGCTGTAGGTCACCGTGAACGCGGTGTTGTCCGGGGAGACGGCGACCGCGGCCGTGCCCTGGGGACAGCCGGAGCCGTTCACCGTCGCGACCTTGATGACGATCTTGTCCGGGGGCGGGTCCTCGAAGGGGGACTCGGCCTGCGCGGGAAGCGCACTGGCGAACAGGGCGGCTACGGCGCCGCCCAGGAGGAGACCACGAACCATGGGGGGTTCTCCCATCAGAGTCATGCACCTGTCAATAGACAGGCGCGAGGACCCCGCGGCCTGCGAGAGCACCGCCCGTGCGAACGCGGGCTGTGAAGCAGCTGTGAAGACCGAGGGGCGACCGCATCGTATGGACCCCGGACGGGCAGGACTAGAGCGATCTCCGGCCAACCCTGGCGGCCGGAGATCGCCCCTCCTCCCGGTCGGCCGGCCCCTCGCGCTCGCCGCCGCACCCCCCGGACACACCGGTACCGCCCACCCCTCACGGAGTGGACGGCACCGGCGGACCGGATGGACGCGGCCGCCGGCACGGACGTACCGCAGCGGCCGGCGCGCCCTCGCCGGTCGCTAGCGGCTGTAGCGCATCAGCGCCCGGACCATGTGGCACGTGGTGTCCGACGGCGGGTGCACTCCGATGACCTCCGCGGTGCTCCGGATCGTCTCGTTGCGCGCCTGGTTCGGCACGTGGACCCCGGAGTCGAGCAGGGCGATCGCGAGACGCATCGCCTTCAGGCGCCGGTTGTGGGTGATGTACCACTCGCGCGGACGGCCCGGCGGCAGGGTGTGCTTCACCACCGGCGCGTAGGGCAGGTCGAGCAGGACGGGACGCTGAGCGGTGGACTGGGTGGGCAGCGGCTTGGACTTCAGTGCGGCAGCGGGCACGGACATCCTCCTGTCGCGGTCTGGGCACCGCCGGAATCCCCCGTCGGCAACCCTCGAACACTGCTTCTATTTTACTACCCCCCACCGACAATCGCCCCTGGCCAGACGGCATCTGAGGGGTCCTGTGACAGACGTGGAACACGAGTTTTCGCGCTCGGTTGACTACCGTGGGCGGCATGGAGATCTGGATCAATCCCGCCTGTTCCAAGTGCCGCAGCGCGATCAGCCTGCTCGACGCCGAGGGCGCCGACTACACCGTCCGCCGCTACCTGGAGGACGTCCCGAGCGAGCACGAGATCCGCGCCGTACTCGACCGGCTCGGGCTCGAACCATGGGACATCACCCGCACCCAGGAGGCCGCGGCGAAGGAGCTGGGCCTCAAGGAGTGGGCGCGGGACGCCGGTTCGCGCGACCGGTGGGTCAAGGCGCTCGCCGAGCACCCGAAGCTCATCCAACGGCCGATCATCACCGCCGAGGACGGTACGGCGGTGGTGGCCCGCACGGACGAGGCCGTACGGGACGCTCTGTCCAGGTAGCGGGCGGTTCGCGCAGTCCACTCCCCCACCACGGCGTGACGTGGGTTACTTGAGAGTTTGCTGTGACCGTTGAGTAGCTTCGTTCGACATCTCGTACGTAGCGGCGTACTCGTCCCGATCCGGTGGCCGATCCGAAGGCCCGCCGGGAACAGGAGGCGCGCATGTCGCGTAGGAGAACGCTCGGCACGAAGAAGAAGGTCGCGCTGTTCGTGACCGCGGCCGCGGTGGCGGGAGGCGGGGCCTTCGCCATGGCGGCCACGTCGAACGCGGCGCAGACCGCGGCGGATTCCCGTGTCTGTCAGGGTCTGGCCACCGCGCTCGGCAACAACGAGCGGTTCATCGCGGATCAGAAGGCGAAGCCCGACGGGCAGTCGGCGGCCCGGATCGCCAACCGTGAGGCGGTCATCGCACAGATCAAGGTCCAGCAGGAGGCGTCGGACTGCGTGGTCGGGGAGTCGGCTCAGGGCTCCCAGGCCGCACCGCCGGCGCAGCCCGCCCAGCCGTCCGCACCGGCCGCGGAGACCGGGGGGTCGGCTCAGGACCCCCAGGGCGACGAGGCCGCGGGGAACGCGGGCGGCGCGGGTGACACGGGGAACGCCGAGGCCGGCCGGCAGGTCTGCAACGGCTCCACCGTCACCCTCTCCGGTGAGGGCGGCGCCCCGGCCGCGTCCAGCAACCAGTTCCCGGCGGGCACGAAGCTGCGGGTGACCAACCTGGACAACAACAAGTCCACGACCGTCGAGGTCACGTCGGTCTCCGGCAGTTGTGCCCTGCTGAACAACGCCGCCTTCGAACAGGTCCGGGAACCCGGCAAGTTCCTGATCCGCCGCGCGCTGATCGAGCAGGTGGGGTGAGACCGGCCCGGACGGCGGCACGTCGAGGTACGGAGCGGGCCCGCTCGTGACGGTGAGGTGACGGGAGGGCGACCGCGGTCCGGGGAGGCCGGCCATCGCGCGAAGCGGTGGCCGGCCTCGTACGTGCGTACGACCTGCGCGTCCGTCAGGACGTGAGTCGCGCCACAGCGACCCCAGGTAACACGGGGTTCACATTCGAGCAACGGCCGGGAAATCGCGTGTTGACAGGCTGCGCGGCATCAGCGCGGCGTTTCAGTGCCGCAGCGCCGCAGCACCCGCACATGCGCCTAGTGACCCACCCCGAAGGATGTGTCCCGTGACCTTCAAGGCTGAGTACATCTGGATCGACGGCACCGAGCCGACGGCCAAGCTCCGCTCGAAGACGAAGATCTTCGCCGACGACGCCAAGGGTGCGGAGCTGCCGATCTGGGGCTTCGACGGGTCCTCCACGAACCAGGCCGAGGGGCACTCCTCGGACCGCGTGCTCCAGCCGGTCTTCTCCTGCCCGGACCCGATCCGCGGCGGCGACGACATCCTCGTGCTCTGCGAGGTCCTCAACATCGACATGACGCCGCACGAGTCCAACACCCGTGCCGCGCTGCGCGAGGTGGCCGAGAAGTTCGCCGCCCAGGAGCCGATCTTCGGCATCGAGCAGGAGTACACCTTCTTCGACGGCGAGCGCCCGCTCGGCTTCCCGATCGGCGGCTTCCCGGCCCCCCAGGGCGGCTACTACTGCGGTGTCGGCGCCGACGAGATCTTCGGCCGTGACATCGTCGAGGCCCACCTGGAGAACTGCCTGAAGGCCGGCCTCGCCATCTCCGGCATCAACGCCGAGGTCATGCCCGGTCAGTGGGAGTTCCAGGTCGGCCCGGTCTCGCCGCTGGAGGTCGCCGACCACCTGTGGGTGGCCCGTTGGCTGCTCTACCGCACCGCCGAGGACTTCGACGTCTCCGCGACGCTGGACCCGAAGCCCGTCAAGGGCGACTGGAACGGCGCCGGCGCGCACACCAACTTCTCCACGAAGGCGATGCGCGAGGGCTACGACGCGATCATCACCGCGTGCGAGTCGCTGGGCGAGGGCTCGAAGCCGCTCGACCACGTCAAGAACTACGGCGCCGGCATCGACGACCGCCTGACCGGTCTGCACGAGACCGCCCCGTGGAACGAGTACTCCTACGGTGTCTCCAACCGTGGCGCCTCGGTCCGTATCCCGTGGCAGGTCGAGAAGGACGGCAAGGGCTACATCGAGGACCGCCGCCCGAACGCCAACGTCGACCCGTACGTCGTGACGCGGCTGATCGTCGACACCTGCTGCACCGCGCTCGACAAGGCCGGCCAGGTCTGACCCACCCGGGCTCCGCGAGCCCGCGCTCTCCGAGAGGGCGTTCACCGATCCGGTGGGCGCCCTTCGGCGTCCCCGGACCGGCGGGCGGATGTGATGTCAAAGAAGCGTCCAAGCCGTGAGAGGAGGCTGCTGCGACGGGCGTGTGTCTGCTTCAATGAACCCATGGCAGGCTTCCAGAACCCACGCGCGACGGGTCACCATGACCTGGAGCCCTTCTGGCCTTCCCGTCAGCACCACGACTTCGACCGGGTGTGTTGCCGCGCGACGAACGCGCCGGCCCTCTAAAGCCGTACACCCCGGCCTTCGGTCGGCGCGGAACGACGTACGCCCCTCGGCGGGACCGATCACGAACTCGGTCGCCGAGGTCTCCCGGACGAACTCCCGCGCGAAAGAGCTGACCTCTCATGGCGAACACCCGTTCTCTGTCGACCGCCGCCCCGCTGACCTCCGCGCCGGGCTCCGCGCCCGGGGCCGTCCCCTCGCCCGGCGCCTCCCCCCGGCACCGGCTGCGTGCCGTGGGCCGGGACGAGGTCGTGGACATCACGGACTTCCTGCCGCCGGGCGCCACCTGGCTGCCCGCACCCCAGCACACCCTGCCGACACTGCCCGGCCGGCCGCCGATGGTCGGCTACCTGGTGCTCCTGCCGGCCGACCAGCAGTCGCCGGTGCCGCCGTTCGCGGTCCCGGACGAGCAGCCCCTCGACCACGCCGGCGCGGCCGTCGGTGCCGGTACCGGTATCGATACCGCCGGTTCCGGTGCCGCCGGTTCCGGTGCCGCCGGTTCCGGTGCCGCCGGTTCCGGTGCCGCCGGTTCCGGTGCCGCCGGTTCCGGTGCCGCCGGTGCCGGTGCCGCCGGAGACGAGCTGATCCGGGTCGACACCGTGCGGCGCACGGCCGAGGTCGGCGGGCGTCCGCTCGACCTCACCTATCTGGAGTTCGAACTCCTCGCCCATCTCGTCACGCACCCCCACCGGGTGCACACCCGCGACCAGTTGGTCACCACGGTGTGGGGCTACGGGCATGTGGGCGACGGGCGGACGGTCGACGTCCACATCGCCCGGCTGCGCCGCAAGCTCGGCGCCGAGTTCCGTCAGGCGATCCGGACGGTACGACGGGTCGGGTACAAGTACACGCCCCCGCTGGGCCGTTGACGGGAACAGTGTCGTCCGGGGCCTGATCTGCCGAGAGCAGATACCCGTTCCGTACCGGCCGTCCGGCGGGCAGAGTCGGCGGTATGAGACTTCTGATGCTGGGTGGTACGGAGTTCGTGGGCCGCGCCGTCGTGGAGTCGGCGCTGGCCCGCGGTTGGGAGGTGACCGTCTTCCACCGAGGACGGCACGCACCTGTGGCCGGGGTGCGGTCGTTGCTGGGCGACCGCACCGCCCCGGACGGGCTCGCCGCGCTCGTCGACGCCTGTTCCACGGCCTCCGTGGACGGGGGCGGGTGGGATGTCGTCGTCGACACCTGGTCGGCGGCGCCGCGAGCCGTCCGGGACACCGCGCGCCTGCTGTCCGGCGTGGCCGAGCGGTATGTGTACGTGTCGAGCCGCTCGGTGTACGCCTGGCCACCGGCCGCCGGGCACGACGAGCGTGCGCCCCTGGTGGACGACGCTTCGGCGGACGCCGACGGGACCGACTACGCCCACGACAAGCGGGGCGGGGAACTGGCCGCGGTCGAGGCGTTCGGCGCGGACCGCTCGCTCCTCGTGCGCTGCGGTCTGATCCTCGGGCCGTACGAGAACATCGGCCGGCTGCCCTGGTGGCTCACCCGTGTCGCCCGGGGCGGCCCGGTCCTGGCGCCCGGCCCGCGCGACCTCCCCCTCCAGTACGTCGACGTCCGCGACCTCGCCGACTGGACCCTCGGCGCCGCGGAACGGGGAGCGGCCGGCGCGTACAACCTGACCGGCCCCACCGGTACGGCCACCATGGGCGAACTGCTCGACGCGTGCGTGCGGGTCACCGGTGGTGCGGCCGAACTCCGCTGGACGGCACCGGAGTTGATCCTCGGGGCCGGGATCGAGCCGTGGACGCAGCTGCCGGTGTGGGTACCCGAGGGGAGCGACCTGCACGACGCACTGCACCGGGCGGACGTGTCCCGGGCGGTACGGGACGGGCTCCGCTGCCGGGGCGTGGAGGAGACCGTACGGGACACCTGGGAGTGGCTGACGGGGCTCGGCGGAGTCGCGCCGCATCGACCGGACCGGCCGACGGTGGGGCTGGACGCGTCGGTGGAGGCGAAGCTGCTGGGGCTCCAACCGGGCGAACCGGCATGACGACGGCGGTTCTCGCGCATCTCGGCCAGAGCCACCGAAAGGTCCCCTTCCCGGGCCCCGTCGGCCTCTCTCGTCATGCACACGCCGTAGGGGATCGGCAACTCCCGGTGCCGTGCGGGGTGTTGAAACCAGTTTGTCCCGCGAATCTCTCATCAATTTCTGAGTCGCCTGAACACTCCTGGGACTTACCGCGTACTTGATGGAGCCGCTTCACTCCTGTCGGGCGCCTCGATAGCCCCGCAAGGAAGTCAGAGGAGTTCCATGGGACGCAACACACGCAAACGACGCTCGCCGCTGGCCGTTCGGGCCATTGCCGCATCCGCGGCGCTCGCGGTCGCGGGCGGCGGCCTGGTCTGGGCGAACTTCTACGCCTCAGCGGGCGAGTCGAAGTCAAGGCCGAACGCGACGCTGGCCTCCGCCCAGGTGGCCACCATCGCCTGCCCGGACGTCGGTCAGAAGCTGACGAACGTGCCGCGGAAGGCGCGCGCGGGAGTCGCCAAGGAGCTGGCGCTGCTGGACCGGCAGATCACCGAGGCGTACAAGCGCCTGGCTGACACGCGCCAGGCGCAGGCGGGCGACGCCAACTTCGTCAACAACGCCATTCTCGGCCCGCTGAAGTCGAAGCGGACGGCCACCATCGACCGGATCGGCATCAACATCCGGCGGGTGGGCGGCCAGGCTCCGCAGGGCATGGCGCAGCTCGCGGCCTGCCAGGGCAAGGGTGACCAGGCTCAGACCAACGCCGGCGGGGGCCAGGGTCAGAACCAGGGTGGCCAGAACAACGGCGGCCAGGGCCAGAACCAGGGCGGTCAGAACAACGGCGGCCAGGGCCAGAACCAGGGCGGTCAGGGTCAGAACCAGGGCGGTCAGGGTCAGAACCAGGGCAACAACGGGGGCCAGGTCGCCAACGGCCCCGTCGCGGCCGATTTCCAGGACATCACCCAGGTCCAGCCGAACGGCGGCCCGAAGGGTGTGAACGGGAACGGTTTCGCCGCGAACGGTGGCGGTGGTTCGAGGGGCAGCTTCACCACGAGCTGCGGCACCAACGGGAACGACAACCACAACTCGGACAACATCATCGTCGCTCCGGGTGTCGACAACGGTGCTCAGCACACGCACGACTACGTCGGCAACCAGAACAACAACGCCTTCACCAGCGACCAGCAGTTCCTCCAGGCCAACACCAGCTGCCAGAACCCGGGTGACAAGTCGTCGTACTACTGGCCGGTGCTGCGCCTGCAGGACGGTACGCAGGAGTTCGACGCGAACGACCTCGGTGGCGGTGCCGAAGGCAACGTCGGCAAGATCCTCCAGGCCAAGGAGGCGCAGCTGAAGTTCGTCGGCAACAAGAAGAGCAAGGTCGTCGCGATGCCGCAGGCCCTGCGCATCATCACCGGTGACGCCAAGGCCTTCACCAACGGCCTCAAGAACGCCAACACCAACTGGAGCTGCACCGGCTTCGAGGACCGTCAGCTGACGGACAAGTACCCGATCTGCCCGCCGGGCAGCTCCGTGGTGCGGACGTCCTTCTTCCAGAGCTGCTGGGACGGCCAGAACATCGACAGCGCCAACCACCGCACGCACGTGGCCTTCGTCCAGCAGGACGGCAGCTGCGCCAACGGATTCCAGGCGATCCCCCAGCTCCAGGCGCGCCTGGTCTACGACGTCCCGGCCCCGCAGATCCAGAACGGACAGGTCGTGAAGCCGTTCGCTGTGGACGGCTTCCCGGACCAGCTGCACAAGGCGATCACCGACCACAACGACTTCATCAACTTCTTCGACCAGAACACGATGAACAAGATGGTGCAGTGCATCAACAGCGGCAAGAACTGCAAGTAGTACCCGAGCGCTTCTGAGCCACAGAGAAAGTCGGCGGTGGGATCTCCCACCGCCGACTTTCGTCTTCCCCGGACCGCGCCCGGCACGGTCAGCCGCTGTGGCCGCTCCTGTTGTGGCTGCCACCGGGGTTCATGTGCTCGGACCCCTCCTGCATCTCCCCGCCCAGCGTGCCCTGCAGCCCGTTGACCGTCTTCTCCTTGCCGATGGCGACCCACTTGCGGCCGACAAGGTAGTAGCCGCCGTAGTCCTTGGCATTTTCGAGCCACTCCGCCTGACCCCGGTCGGTGGCGAAGGTCGCGAGGACGAACCTGCCGTCGAAGTCGCCGTCCTTGTTCGTGCACAGGGCCTGGCGGATGGTGTCCGCGTCCGTCTGCATGTCCGGCTTGCAGCCCACCTCGCCGGCGATGTGCTCCAGCGTCCCCGTCGCCGTCCTGGGGACAGCGGTCTCGGCGTCGTCGCCCGCGCCGCAGCCGGTCAGCGCCAGCAGGGCGGCGACCGCGCCGGCCGCGGCCCCCGCAAGCCTCTTCCTCGTCATGCTCATCCGTACCTCCGGGTCCGTTCAGGCGACATGAACGCGCCAGCTCCGTGCGCACCGTTGTTCACGGACGGTCACCCCGTCAGCGTGCCGCCACTGTCGACACACGGGGCACACAGACATGAACGGTCCGTCGCGACGCACGGTGCTGGGCTCGGCCGGTGTCATCGGCCTCGGGGCCCACCTGCGGTGGTCGGCCCCGGCCCACGCCGCTAAGAGCCCTGGCGAGGGCCCCGCCTTCGATACGGCTCCCGCGCGCTTGGCGCTCAATCGGCTGCTGCCCGGCCGTGCCGGACAGTTCCGGCTCAGTCTGCTCGACCGGAGCGGCACCGTCGACCGGTTCCTCGTCACAGGCACCAAGGGGGACATCCAGGACCGGGCCACCACACACGTTTCGCGATCTTGCGTTCAGGTGCGGCTGTGAAGGCCACGTCCTTGATGCGCCCGGCCACGGTCCAGATGGACACCCTGCGTTCGGCCATCTGCCAGGACAGCATCCGGTCGTCATAGGGCTGCGCGCCCTGCGGCCGGAAGGCGATCGGCTTCCCGGCAGCGCGCCGGTACCGCTTCGAGCCGGGCCCGCCCAGGTTCCCCGCCGTCAGGGTCGCCTTCAGCGTCGCTCACGCGCCACACGTCCGCTTGATCACATGCTGGGCGGCCTGCGCTCCCAGCCCCCACCGGGCCTTGATCTCGCCGTAGGTGTGCTCGCGCAGCGCGAGGTTCCGCTTCACGTCCTTCTCGAACGCCACGCCACTGGCCCAGCTCGCCGCCTCGCTACAGGCACGAAGAGTTGCCTCGAGGGCCGCCGCCTGCTCGGGCGTCGGCAGCAGCTTCACCTGCACCGTCAGCTTCACGATCACCCCACGTACACACAGGTACGACCACCCGTCGCATGTTCACCTCTGATCACCCGACCAGGCGAACCCGTCTCTGAGCGCACGTCCCTGCGGCTCCGCCGGAAACGACACCCGGCCGCTCCGCGGCCGAAGACCCGACAGCGATACCGCGGCGCCCCGCGAGGGACTGCGCGAGAAGCCCCACCGGAACCGCACCGCCCACCCAGCCCCCAGGCGCTCCCGCCCCACCCAGCGGAGCGCTGTGGTGACCATCGGACCATTCGCTCGTTTTGCTGAACGTGCAGTCACAGGATGTCGCCCCGCGCCCCGCATCGTCCCGCGCCCAGGAGTCGGTCGTGGACGTCGAGCAGGCGGAGGCCGCGCTCGTCGAGCACTATCCGCGTCTGGTCCGGCTGGCCTATCTGACGTTGCCGTCGGGCCTGGGCCGGAACCGCCGCGTGCTGACGGCGCACGCGCTGACCCAGCGGGCGTTGCCGAGGGGCCGCAGGTCCACGTCGCTCATCCCGGCGCAGGCGACGGGCGCGGACCGGGAGCGCAGCCCCGGGTACGCCTTCGTCCGGCTCCAGGTCGTCCGCACCGCCCTGGAGGCGGGCCTCCCGCTGCGTCGCCGGGCGTGGCCGAAGCGGTCCCAGCTGCCGCCGCTGCTGCCCCGGGTGTGGGGCCTCAGACTCTTCCCCCGTTCCGGAGGCGCCGACGAACTGGCCCTGGACCAGCGCCTGTCGGCGCTCTCCGCACCGGGACGCGCCGCCTACGTCCTGCGGGGTCTGGAGCGGCTCCCCGACCCGGTGATCAGGTCGCTCCTCGAAGAGGCGGGCGTCGACGCTCCGGCGGCCGCGCTGAAGGAGGCCGACTCGGTGCCGGCGCAGCAGTACGCGCTGCTCACCTCCCCCGAGTACGACCCCTGCTCGCTGCACGCCCGCCCCACCGATCTGATGCGCCGCCGCCAGCACACGAGGGCCGCGCTGGCCGCGACGGCCGCCGTGATCGTGTCCGGTGCGCTCCTCGGGCTGCCCGGGGAGAACTGGGGGCCCGACGGCGCGGCGGCGCCCTCGTACGCGCGGAACCCGGCGGCCCAGGCGGCACTCGATCCGGGGCAGCTGACGACGGCGACGGCCACGGCGTGGCGGGCGACGGGACGCACCGACTTCACCACCTGGCCCGCGCGCGGCGATCTCGTCAAGGACAGGGCGCTGCTGCGGCGCGCCCTCGCGGTCTGGGCCCGCCCCGGTGAGTCCGTGCAGGTCGCGGTCACCCTCGGCACTCAGGCCGGGCCCCCGCCCGGCCCACCGCGACTGCTGTACGCGGGCGTGGTCGACAACCTCCGGGTCGTCCTGCTCCACGACGGTCTGCGGATCGCCCGGTACGCCGAGCCCCTCACCGACCCGGGCGCGGCCGCCCTGGACCTGACCCGGGCCGACGGGGCGACCGGCGCCGGCGCGAGCGCCCTGGTGCTGGGCCGGTCCGACGGCAACGTCCGCTATCTCACGGCACCCTGGGTGCGTGGGGCTGCCGTACGGGATCTGGCGAAACCCGGTGCCCGGGTGCGCCCGCTCGCGCTGGCGAAGGACGGGACGACGGCGCCGTTCGCCAGTCCCGCGGTGCGGACCGGGGAGTGCCGGTCCTGGGACGTGCTGCAGGTCACCGATGCCTCGGGCGGTACGCGGCTGCTGACCGACCTGTTGGAGGTCACGCCGGCGCACCTCACGATCGGGCGCCCGTCGGCCGTTTCGGCGCGGCGTGACGCCTCGGCCGCGCCGGCGGTCTGGGCGCCCTTCGCCTGTTCCCTGGCCGCCGTACGGTCGCAGGGGGTGCGGACCGTGAACGCCTGGCAGTTCGCCCGCCAGCCGCTGCCCGACGGCAGCGGCACGGCCGACTGGGTGTGCACCCGCACCGAGACGTGGCGGGGCGCGGGCACGCGGGCGCTGGCCCAGTTCAACACTCCGGCGGGCGCGTATGTCACGGCCGCCGCGGACGAGGTTCCCGCCTGCGGTCCGGCCGACCCGCACGTCCTCGCGGCCGGCCCCTGGAAGTCGGCGACCGGCGACTCGTACGTGCTCGCCGCCGGGGGCAAGGACACGGTGTCCGTCGAACTGAGCGGCGGGGTGAGCGGTTCGGCTCCCGGCAACCTGCTCGCCGTACAAGCCGGGGAGGGCGTGCGGGCCGAGTTGAAGGGCAGGCTGGCGAACGGCCGGGAGATCAGCGGCCTGCAGTCCGCGCGGTGACCGCCCGCACGTCGGACATCTCCGCGCGATCCCGCCCCAGGCGGGCCGGAATCAATCGGTAGAGTGTTCGTATGCGAACCGGTGCGCGCCGCAGGATGGGTGTGGAGGAGCGGCGGCAGCAGTTGATCGGGGTCGCCCTCGAACTGTTCAGCCGGCGCTCGCCCGACGAGGTCTCCATCGACGAGATAGCGTCGGCGGCGGGCATCTCACGCCCGCTGGTCTACCACTACTTCCCGGGCAAACTCAGCCTGTACGAGGCCGCGTTGACGCGTGCTTCCGACGATCTGGCGAACCGTTTCGTGGAGCCGCGCCAGGGTCCGCTCGGTGCCCGGCTGCTCCGCGTCACGCACCGTTTCTTCGACTTCGTCGACGAGCACGGCCCCGGTTTCTCCGCCCTGATGCGCGGTGGCCCGGCCGTCGGCTCGTCCCGCACGAACGCCCTCGTCGACGGTGTCCGCCAGGCCGCCTATGTCCAGATCCTTTCGCACCTCGACGTCGAGACCGCCCCCGCGCGGCTCGAACTCGTCATTCGCTCCTGGATCTCCCTCGCCGAGTCCACGGCCCTCCTCTGGCTGGACGGCCGCCGCATCCCCCGCCAGGAGCTGGAGGTCCAGCTCGTGCACGACTTCGCGGCCCTGGCGGCCGTCAGCGCGGCCCAGGACGAGGAGATGGCCGCCCTGCTGCGCGGCATACTCGCCGACGAGCCGCACGACGGCCCGTTCAGCGACCTCGCGGGCCGTCTGGTGGCCCTGGGGCGCGGCTAGGGCCCTTGCTCAGACCTCGAACTTCCGGTACGACGGGTCGAGGTCCCGTACCTCCGCCGACGCGTGCAGCGCCAGGCCCGCCGCCGGCTTCACGTACTGCCGGACCAGCTCCAGCACGTTCTCGGTCAGCGTCACCTTCGTGTCGTCGGCGCGCCCGGCGAGCAGCCCCAGCGTGACGTGCACGATCGCGTGGCCGTCGGTGTCGGGCCCGACGACCGTGTCCTCGGTCGCCCGGAACTGCGTCTTGCACGCCTCCGGCTTCGCGGCGGCGGTCCGCACGACCTCCTCGTGCAGGGCCTTGGCGAACGTGGGCCGGTCGAAACCCTCGGCGAGGACGGCGGAGTAGTCAACAGTGATCTGCGGCATGAGGTCACCCTAACCGCAGCCGCAACGCCAGCATGGCGATGTCGTCCTCCCGGTCCCGCCCGAAACAGTGCAGCAGTGTGTCGCACAGCGCGGCCGGCCCCGCCGGGGCGTCCGCCGCGGCGGCCCGCAACTGCTCCAGGGAGAGCGCGAGATCGATGCCGCGGGTCTCGACGAGCCCGTCGGTGACCATGAGCAGCCGGTCCGTCGGCC
This sequence comes from Streptomyces sp. NPDC057438, assembly GCF_042802995.1. Taxonomy (NCBI): domain Bacteria; kingdom Bacillati; phylum Actinomycetota; class Actinomycetes; order Kitasatosporales; family Streptomycetaceae; genus Streptomyces; species Streptomyces sp. NPDC057438. The sequence continues at coordinate 12,070 of NZ_JBHVDD010000115.1, read as the reverse complement.
GCAGCGACGCCTCCGTGGGCGCGGGCCGGTCGAGGCCGAGTCCGAGGAGGGGCCCGGCGGCCGGCAGGTACGCGGCCTCTCCGCTGTCGCGGACGATCAGCGGCGGGATGTGGCCCGCGTTGGCGACCCGTACACGCCCGCTGTCCGGCTCGACCAGGGCGAGACAGACCGTGGCGGTCAGGTCCGGGTGGTAGTGCTGGAGCATCCGGTCGAGCCGGTGGGCGAGCGCCGCGGGGTCGGACTCCTCGACGCAGTACGCGCGCAGGGCGTGCCGGATCTCCACCATCACGGTGGCCGCGTCCAGCGAGTGCCCGACGACGTCGCCGACGGCGGTGAGGACACCGCCGGGGGTGGACAGGGCCGCGTAGAAGTCGCCGCCGATCTCGGTCCTGCGGGAGGCCGGCACATAGCGGACGACGACTTCGAGGCCGGGGAACTCGGGCACCCGCTTGGGCAGGAAGCTGTGCTGGAGGGTGAGCGCGACATGGCGTTCGACCTGGTACATGAGCAGGGGCTGCGCGGCCAGCGCGGTGGCCTGGGCGAGACGCGCGACCAGGCCCGTGGCGCCGGTCGTCGCTCCCGGTCTGCCGGGCACGGGTGTGGCGACGCAGACGGGCGTGCCGCTCTCGGTGGGGGCCAGGACCAGCCGGGCGTCCTCGGTGACGCCGGGCCGGAAGAAGCCCGGGGGCCACAGGGGCGCCGGGACGACGGTGTCGTGCGGCCCGGGGTCGCCGTCGGAGAGTCGGCGCAGGAGCCGGGCCACGGCCTCGTGCGCGCCGGCGTCGGGCCGGGTGGTACGGGCCCGTGCCCGGGAGGTGCCGCTGTGGAGGTGGCCGTCCTCGCCGAGCACGAACACGGCGGCGGGCGTCCGGGTCAGCCGGGCGGCCCCTTCGGCGGCGGCCGCGGCCAGTTCCTCCAGGGTGCGGGCGGCCTGCACGTCGGCGATGGTCTCGGAGAGCAGGGTGAGCCGGCGGACGAGGGCCTCGGCGTCGTTGCGGGTCCGGGCGCCGCGCACGGCCGCGCGGACGACCGCCTGGATCTCCTCCGGCTCGGCGGGAACCGTCAGATAGGCCTCGCCGCCCGCGTCCAGCCCTCGGCAGCGGTCGACGGGGGCGACGGAGGCGGCGGAGAAGTGGACGACGGGCAGGGCCGCGGTCACGGGCCGTGCCTTGAGCCGGCGGCAGAGTTCGAAGCCGCTCATGTCGGGCAGGCCGACGTCGACGAGGGCCAGGTCGGGCAGGGTTCCGGAGCGGAGCCGCAGGTCGAGTTCGGCGAGGGCCTCCCCGGCGCTGGCGACCGGGACCACGCCGTGTCCGGCCCGGCGCAGGACCGCGCCCATCGCGTACCGGCCGGCGGCCGCGTCGTCGACCACCAGCACCGTGCTGCTTGCTCCGTCGGCCATCGGGCTCATGAGGCTCTCGTCGTCGCTGAAGCTCGGTTGGTGCGGGCTGTCCCCTCACCGCCCGCACCAACCAAGCTAGCGCTCCTACCGGTCGGTGCGCGCGAAGACCGCCACGGTTCGCCCCGGAACGGCGAAGGTCCCCGATTCCGCTTCGTACGACGACGCCCGGACGGTAGAGTCCGCCCCCGCCGCCTGCACCTCGTGCAGCGCGTACTCCGTGCCGGCCAGGTCGTCCACGGTCTGCTTCCGCCGCTCGGGAGTGGCGTTGAAGACGACGACGAGGTCACCGAGTGCCATGGTGATCACGCCCGGCGTCTCGTCCTTCCCCGACAGCGGGAACGACAGCTTCGACTGGACCTGTCCGGCCGTGCCGAGGGAGAAGACGTCCTCCGTCGTACGGATGCGCAACAGGTCCCGGTACGCAGCCGAGGCTCCCTCGATCTGCTCGCAGCCGACACCGACGGAGGTCAGCAGGGGCTTGGCGTAGGACCACTTGGACCGGTTGTCGGCGGCGAGGGGCAGGCCGCGCCCGAAGCCGTTGCCGTCCCGGCAGTCCCAGTGGATCGCGTTGAACCAGTCGCCGCTGTCGTACGAGTTCCGGTCCAGGGACTTGGACCGCAGCAGGTCGGTGCCCGCCTGGGAGAGCGCCGGGCCCTGCGAGAGGGCGGCCGTCGCCATCGCGAGGACCTGCATACGGGCCCGGTCGGCGGCGCTCGTGGAGGCCGGCAGCTTGAAGGCGAGCGCGTCGAACAGCGACTCGTTGTCGTGCGCGTCGACGTAGGCGAGGGCGTCGCCGGGGGCGTCCGCGTATCCGGCGGGGGCGCCGTTGTAGTCGACCTCGGAGCCCCTGACCTCCTTGCCGTCGGTGTCGGTGAACCGGTAGTGCGCGAGGTTGCCGCTCAGACCGACCTTGATGAGGTCCTGGTAGTGCAGCAGCCGGGCCTTCTGCTCGGCCCCAGTGCCGTTGTCCGCGGCGGAGTTGGGGTCCGTCCAGAGGCCGGACGCGAAGCCCTGGACGCCGGGGTCCTCGTCGAAGGGGCCGCCGCCGCGTACGGCGTCACGGGCGCGGTCGGAGAAGGTGGCGACGCCCGTCCCGGCCATGTTCTTCTGCGTGGCCTGGACGAAGCGAGCGTCGTCGGCGACCTCGCCGAAGTTCCAGCCCTCCCCGTACAGGATGATCTTCTTCCCGTCGACCCCGTCCTTCTTGAGGGTGAGGGCGTCGAGGGCCTTGCGGACGGCCAGGATGTTGGCCTTCGGATGGTGGCCCATCAGGTCGAAGCGGAACCCGTCGACCTTGTACTCCTTGGCCCAGGTGACCATCGAGTCGACGACCAGCTTGCCCATCATGGTGTTCTCGGGCGCGGTGTTGGCGCAGCAGGTGGAGGTGGCGACCGAGCCGTCGGCGAGGAGCCGGTGGTAGTAGCCGGGGACGACCTTGTCGAGGACGCTCTTGTCGGCCTGGCCGCTGGCCGGGGTGTGGTTGTAGACCACGTCCAGTACGACCCCGAGGCCGTCGGCGTTGAGCGCCTTCACCATCTTCCGGAACTCGACCGTGCGCCGTGTCCCGTCCGGGTCGGTGGCGTACGAGCCTTCCGGGACCGTGTAGTGGTAGGGGTCGTAGCCCCAGTTGAAGCCGTCCTTCGCCGCGGCCTTGGCCACGCACTCCTGCTGCTTCTCGGAGTCGGCGGGGTACGAGCCGAGATCGCAGTCGACGGTCGCCTGATCGGCCTTCCTCTCGGGGATGGTGGCGATGTCGGCGACGGGCAGCAGATGCACGTACGACGTTCCGGCCTTCGCCAGTTGCCGCAGGTGCTTGGAGCCGTCGCTGCCCTTGTCGGTGAAGGCGAGGTAGGTGCCCTTGTCCTTCGCGGGCACGGTGCCGTCACCGATCGAGAAGTCCCGGACGTGCAGTTCCTGGATCTGCGCGTCCTTCAACGGTACGGCCTTGGGTTTGGTGTACGACGACCAGCCGCTCGGTGCCAATGACTTGTCCGTCAGGTCGACGACGAGGCTGCGCTCGGAGTCGGCGGTCAGAGCGAGGGAGTACGGGTCGGTGACCTTGTTGGTGACGATCTTCCGGACGCTGGGCGCCCACACCTTCACGACGTACCGGTAGGGCTTGTTCTTCCAGGACTTCTCACCCGTGACGGACCAGACGCCGGTGGCGTCGTCCCGCTTCATGGAGAAGGCCTTCCCGTCGAGTTCGAGCTTCACCGACTGGGCCGTGGGCGCCCAGACGGCGAGGGTCGGACGGCCCTTGCGGAACGTGGGGCCGAGGTCGGCGGCCGATCCGTCGTAGAGGTCGTCGAGCACGCCGGCGATCTGGACTCCCGTCGCCGTGAGCACGGCGCCGTTGGCCGCGCGCTGGGAGGCGACCAGCTGGCCGCGCAGGGCTTCACGGACCCGGTCGCGGTCGCGCGGGTCGACGGTCCACGCGGTGTACGCCTTCAGGTGCGGGAACCTCGCCTTCTGGGCGTCGGTGAGGGCCGACCTGGTCAGGCGCAGCCACCGCTCGTCGGTGCTGGTGAGAGCGCCGTCCTTCGCCGTGATCGAGCCGGAGCGGGAGTACAGCAGCTGGGTGGAGGCGGCGGTGTCGTTCCCGTTCCAGGCGACGGTGTTCCGGTCGATCCAGACCGCCTTGGAGGTGGTGAGGTCGAGGGCGGCGGCGGACCCGGCGGGCTGCGGGAGCAGGTACTTCTCCTGCCCGCTCAGCAGCCACACCTCGTGCCCGTTGGTCCTGAGGTCGAGTGCCTGGTCGGTGGGGAGGTCCTTCTCGTCGCCCCTGTGGAGGATGTAGCTGAGGCTGGTGGCCCCGTCGGTGAGGGGCACCTCGAAGACGGCGCCGTAGGCGTCGGTCCGCACCGGCTCCAGGGGCTTCGACCAGTCCGTGGGGTTCGCGGCGCCGGACCAGACGTGCAGGCCCCAGCCGTCGTGGTTCCCGTCGGCGCGGTGGTAGTGGAGGACGGCCTTGGTCTTGTCCTGCTCGGGGTAGTCGCCGGCCGGCTTCTCCGTGCGGACGGCCTCCTTGCCCTGCTCGACCCAGATCTCACCCGTCTTCGTCACGTCGATCGAGCGGTCGGCGGAGACGTCCTTGGTGCCGTCCTTGTCGATGACGAGGTAGTTGACGCTCGTGGCACCGGGCTTGAGCTTCACGTGGGCGAAGGCGCCGTACGCGTCCCGCCCGATGAAGTCATGGCCGTCGGGCCAGGTGGTCTCCTCCCCCTCGGCGATGTCACCCCAGGCGTACAGCCGCCAGTCGGTGTAGTCGCCGTCGGCGCGCTTGTAGTGGACGATCGCGTGGTCGCGCGAGGAGGCGGTGGGGATCTCGGGGGCGGGCGGGGTGCCCGTGGTGGAGGTCGCGGTGGCGCTCGCCGTACGTCCGGTTCGGTCGATCACCACTGCTTTGTACCGCAATGCGGTGCCGGCCGGAACGCCCTCGCCGATGATCTGGGTGACCTTGTAGGGGGCGTGGTCGGCGGAGCCCAGCGTCTTCCACTTGCCGTTGCCGACCTGAGCGGCGAAGACGACCCGGTTGAGCTGCCCGCCGTCGACATCGGCGCCGATCTCGACCGTGCCGGTGGCGCCGGAGGCCGGGGCGTCGAGCGTGAGGGACGGCTTGGTTGCGGGCTTCGCGAGGGAGCCGGCGGCCTTGAGGACGATCGCCGAGCGGGCCGGGACGGTCACGGTGACCTTCTTGTCCGCCCCGCTCGTCACCTTGCCGTCGGTGCCGTAGACGCCCCGGAAGGTCATACGGGCCGACCCCGTGGCGAAGGTGGCCTTCTCGGCGTGGTCGGCGTTGTTGAAGGCGACGACGTACTCGGTGCCGGTCCGGGCGTCGGTCCGCGAGAAGGCGTAGACACCCGCCCCGTCGGCCGCGTGGCGCTCGGTCTGGACGCCGTCGGCGAGGGCCGGGTGGGCCCTGCGGAGCCCCGCGAGCGCGCTGATCTGCCGGTAGAGCGGCGCGCTCGTGTCGTACGCGTCCTCGGCGTGCGTACGCTCCGTGCCGAGCTGGTCGTCGTCCAGGTAGTCGGCGGTCTTCGAGGCGAACATCGTCTGGCGGGCGTCCTTGTCGCCGCCCGCGCCGGTGAAGCCCTGCTCGTCGCCGTAGTAGACGACCGGGTTGCCCCGTCCGAGGAACATCAGTTCGTTGGCGAGCCGGTCCTTGGCGAGCAGTTCGGCGTCGGTGGCCTTGGGGTCGTCCTGCTTGAGGAAGGTCCCGATGCGGCCCATGTCATGGTTGCCGAGGAAGGTGACCTGCTCGTAGGCGTTGGCCTTGTCGGTCGTGTACCGGTAGTCGTCGCCGAAGACCGAGGCCAGCTTCTTCGCGCTGCCGCCCTGGGAGGCGTACGAGCGCGCCGCGTCCTGGAAGGGGAAGTCGAGCGTGGAGTCGAGGCGGCCCTGGGTGACGTACGGGGAGGTCACGGCGGTGTCGGCGGAGTAGACCTCGCCGAACATGAAGAAGTCGTCGCGGCCCTTCTTCGCGGCGTACGCGTCGAGCGCGGTGGCCCACTGCGTCCAGAACTCCATGTTCACGTGCTTCACGGTGTCGATCCGGAAGCCGTCGATGTCGAAGTCCCGCACCCACTTCTCGTAGATCTTCTCCATGCCGGAGACGACCTCGGGGCGTTCGGTCCACAGGTCGTCCAGCCCGACGAAGTCGCCGTGGGTGGCGGACTCGCCGGCCCAGGTGGAGTCGCCCCGGTTGTGGTACATCGTCGGGTCGTCGAGCCAGGAGGGGACCTTGGTCTTCTTCTTGGCCACCGGGACGACGGGGGTCCGGGGGAAGGAGTCCCGGCCGACGGACGGGAAGTCCTTCGTCCCGGCCGCGTACTCGGTGTCGTCGAAGGGCTTCCCGTCCTTGCTCAGGTAGGGGAAGGCTCCCTTGGAGAGGTAGTCGTAGGACTTCTCCTCGTTGTCGACGACATCGGCGGTGTGGTTGGTGATGACGTCGAAGAAGACCTTCATGCCCTTGGCGTGCGCCTTGGAGATGAGGGTCTCCAGGTCCTTGTTGGTGCCGAAGTGCGGGTCGACCTGGGTGAAGTCCGTGATCCAGTAACCGTGGTAGCCGGCGGAGGCGTTGGCCCCCGTCCCCTGCACGGGCTGGTTCTTGAAGATCGGGGCCATCCAGATGGAGGTGGTGCCCAGGCCCTTGATGTAGTCGAGCTTCCTGGTCAGGCCCTTGAGGTCGCCGCCCTGGTAGAAGCCCTTGTCGGTGGGGTCGTAGCCGGTGGCGAGGCGTGAGCCTGTCAGGCCGCCCCTGTCGTTCGCCCGGTCGCCGTTGGCGAAACGGTCCGGCAGGACGAAGTAGAACTGCTCGCGGGTGAGGTCGTGGCGGGCGGCGGACTTCGCCAGCTTCGCGTCGGACGGAGGCGCGGGCGGCGCGGCGGCTCCCGCGGCTCCGGCGGCTCCCGCGGTGAGGGGCTGCACGAGCGCCGCGGTCAGCGCGGTCACGGTGACCGCGCCGACCGCCGCGGCCCGTCCGGCGTGGGTGGTTCGGCGCCTCGACGGCGCCGGCCATCTCGGTATCACGGATGGACTCCTTGCGATGACGGCTCTGGTGGGTCCGACCCCGCGCGACCGTATCGCCGCCGAAAGCGTTTCAGCAAGAGGCTTGAAAGTATCGGCAAGGTCTTACAAGCGCGTCAGCAGCTGCTCTTGCCCGCGTAGATCGCGAGAGCGGTGTGGGAGCCGAGGGTCGCGGTGAACTGGCCGGAGCCGTTCACGCTGACCGTCGTGTTGTTCTGCACGTTGCAGTAGGTGCCCGCAGCGAGGGAGGTCTGGTACGTGCGGCTGAGGCTGCTCGACTCGTGGTTGACGGCCACGAAGCCCTTGCTGCCGCGCCCGAACGCGATCGCGTCGCCCCCGTTGTCCCACCAGTTGGTGACGGCCTCGCCGCGGGTGGCGTTGCGGAAGGGGACCATGCGCATGATCTCCGGCCAGGCGTGCTGGCACTTCCAGCCGTTCTGCCAGCAGGCGTCGACCGCACCGCCGCCGGGCGGGCCGGCGTCGTGGTCGGTGAACTCGTACCCGGAGTTGATGTCGGGCGCGCCGTACGGGTAAGCCAGCATGAAGACGTTGGCCAGCGTGTAGGTCGCGTTGTCCTTGTAGCTGAGGGTGGAGCCGTTGCGCTCGGTGTCGTGGTTGTCGACGAAGACCCCGGCGACCGAGCTGTTCATGTACCCCCAGCCCTCCCCGTAGTTCTTCAGGTAGGCGAGGTTCTCGTTGGTGAAGACCCGCTTGAGGTCGAAGGCGTACCGGAACTCCTGCACGTCCCCGTTACCGGTGTACTCGCTCGGCCGGACGGCCTCCCCGGAGCCGTAGATGACCTCCTGCTTCCAGTACACGGAGGGGTTGTTCAGCCGCGACTTGATGTTGGCGAGGTCGGCGGCGGGGATGTGCTTGGCGGCGTCGATCCGGAAGCCGTCGACACCGTGCCCGAGCAGGCTGTTCATGTACCCGGCGATGGCCGACCGGACGTACTCCTCGCCGGTGTCCAGGTCGGCGAGGGTGACGAGTTCACAGTTCTGGACGTTGGCGCGGTCGGTGTAGTCGCTGATCGTGGCGGTGCAGTCGTCGAAGTCGAAGGAGGAGTACAGGCCGGGGTAGGTGTACTTCGTGTACGACGAGCCGCCGGTTCCCGTGCCGCTCCCGGCCGCCATGTGGTTGACGACGGTGTCGACGACGACCTTGACGCCGGCCGCGTGGCACGTGTCGACCATGGCCCGGAAGGCGGTGGCGTCACCGAGGCGTCCGGCGATCCGGTAGCTGACCGGCTGGTACGACGTCCACCACTGCGAGCCCTGTATGTGCTCGGCGGGCGGCGAGACCTGGACGTAGCCGTAGCCGTTCGGGCCGAGGGTGGTGGTGCACTCCTCGGCGACGGAGGCGAAGTTCCATTCGAACAGGACGGCGGTCACGTCCTTGGTACCGGGCGGCGACGCGTACGCACTCCCGGCGGGCGCCGCGAGGGCGATCGACGCACCCGCCGCGAGAGCGAGCGCGCCGGACAGGGTTCTGCTGGTCATGTGTGGGGTCCTTCTCCGTTGAAGGGTCCGAAGGGCGGGGCGCGGAGGCCGTGAGAGGCCCGTGCGGCAAGATCCCTTGCCGGTTCTTGCTGCAAGATGGCTGAAAACTTTCAGCCGTCAGGAAGGTACGAGTCCACTTGACGCACGGTCAACCCTCCGGACACGCCTTCTTCACATGCCCGAAATCTCTTCACAGGGTGGGGTGTTGGGGCGGGACGGCCCTTGTCACCGGCTCCGCACTCCACCGGGATCACGGAGTGCCTGGTACGCGGCCCACGCGTCCAGCAGCGGCGGGGTCACCGAACGCCGGGGGCCGGGGCCGTGGGTGACGGCGTAGCGTACGGCAGCCGGGGTGGCCTGCGGAAAGGCCGAGCGGAGCAGGGCGAAGGCACCGGCGACGAAGGGCGCGGCGGCGCTCGTACCGCTGAGGACGAAGGGGCGGCCGCCGGGCCCGGGGCCCGGAACGCGGTCGCCGGGGGCGCCGACTCCGTGGCGGCCGATGGACATGGCCAGGTTGGACCGGGGCATGGGATGCCCGGCCCGGTCGTACGCGATCACCGGGACGACCCACGGGTGGTCGGTGAGGACGGAGGAGCCCACCCTGCCCTGGTTCCCGGCGGCGACCACCAGGATCACGCCCCGGTCGGCGGCATGGTCGAGTGCCGCCTCCAGCGCGTGGTCGCGGACACCGGACGGCGCGGGCTGGGCCATGCTGAGGTTCACGATGTGGGCGCCCGCGTCGACGATCTCCGTGAGCGCCCTGGCCAGTTCCCCGGTGCGCACACCGGAGAGACAGGTCGCCGGACCGTCGTCGGTGGGGTGGTCCGTGAACAGGGGCCGGGACAGGAGGGTGCAGCCGGGGGCGACGCCGCCCTCGCCGGCGAGGATGCCTGCGACGGCGGTGCCGTGCGCGCAGCAGACGTCGGCGCGACCGCACCGTCCCGGGCCGGCGGCCCGGCCCAGCTCCCGTACCGGGTGGCCCGCGAACGCGGGGTGGTCCACGGCGACTCGGCCGTCGATCACCCCGACGACGACCGAGGGCAGGCCCGAGGTGTGTGCCATGAGCGGCGTGAGGCCGACCAGGTCCACGGGGTCCATGGCACGCCCCTCTCCTCCGGGCCGCTCGACGGTACGACGGTCCACCCCGTCACGGGCTCGGGCTCGGGTGGGAGGCAGGCTGTGAGGCAGTTCTCCGCGCAGCGGTTCAGGCAGTCGCCCGCCTCGTAGGGCGGCACGTCCTGGCACTCGTCGGCGCAGAGGTTGGAGCACAACGTGGCGCAGTGCGTGTCGAGTTGGGCGTACAGCCGGTCGTCGACCCCGCCGTCCCGCCGGACGGGCGGGACGGGCGGGACGGGCGGGACGGGCGGGACGGGCGGGACGGGAACCGCTGCAGTGAACCCGGGGAGGGTCATGACGTGCCTCCCCACCACGCCGGATCCCGGCACCGGTCCGCCAGGCAGGCGGCGTAGCACGCGTCGACGTCGTCGAACCCCTCGCAGCGCGACCTGCAGTCAGGGCCCTCCACGCGCTCGCAGGTGATCTCCTGCGGGTGCAGGAGATCACCCGGGCCGGCGGGGGCGGAGCGCCGTGCGAATCCGGGGAAGGTCACGACGATCCCCAGGAGCCGGAGCAGTACTCCTCGATGCACTCGCGCACGCAGAGGGCGGGGTTCCAGGAGTCCTCGCACGCGGTCTCGCACGGCGGGCGCTGTTCCTCCTCGCAGGTGATCTGCTGGGGGACGACCCGGTCACCTGCCGTCACACGCGCCGGTGTCCAGGTGAATCCGGGCAGGCTCATCACGGGTCACCACTTCTCCGCGCAGAGCCTCGCCAGGCACTTCCGTACGCACGCGGCGGGGTGGTGGGAGTTCCGGCACTGGTGGCGGCAGACTGGCCTCAGTTCCTCCTCGCAGGTGAACTGCTGCGCAACGAGCAGATCACCGGCGTTCGCTCCGTGTGCCGCCGTCGGCTCGACGGCGAATCCGGGGATACGCATGTCCGTTCGCCTCTTCTCCCTCTCGTGTCGGTCGTGTCGGTCGTGTCGGTCGTGTCCGTCTCTCCGTCGTCTCGGTCGGGTCCTGTCGCTCAGCGGTCGTAGTAGCGCTGGACCGGGGTCACCCGGTAGGGGAACAGCCCGGAGACGCCGACCCGGACGAACAGCTTCTCGGTGACGTTGGTCTGGCGGTGGGTGTAGGAGAGGACGACCGTGACGACGCTCTGGGCCCCGACGCTGAGCCGGGAGGGCGCCGCTTCCACCTCGGACAGGGTGTAGCCGTCGGCGCGCAGCTCACTGGTCTTCCGGTAGATCTCCTGCTCCCGCACCGTCAGGTAGTTGAGGGCCCGGTGGGTCGGGTCGAGGCCGGCGTTGTTGTTGAGCTGGAGCACCCGGTCGAGCACGTCCTTGGCGGTCTTCTCGAACTCCTTGCGGGAGGTGTCGTCGGGGCGGTCGATCGCCTCGATCAGCTCCCTGCTGTCGAAGGCCCAGATCTTCTCGACATGGACGACCGGGACGGAGAGTCCCTGACAGGCGCCCGGCGGCACGAGCGGGCCGAGGGTGCCGACGACCACGGCGAGGTCGCGGCGGTCCCGTACGGGGCGCAGGGCCTCCACCAGGTCGTCCAGGCCCGCGGGTTCGACGGGCTCCAGCACATAGGCGTCGACGCCCTGGACGGCGAGGACGTAGCACATCTGGCGGGCGAGGTAGCGGTTCTCCGGAGCGGACAGGACCCGGTACAGCGCGTCGGCGTCGGTGGCGTCGCGGCTTCCGTCCGCCCCCGCCACCTGCGAGAACTCGTGCTGGACGGAGAGATCGGGGAACACGGCGCGCACACGTCCGAGGACATAGACGTAAGCGGGACCGGTGTCGCCGTGGCCCGTCCCGCCGCTCTGGTGGGAGTCCGTCTCGGCGCAGCCGCAACAAGCCTGGGTGACGCGGGACTCGCCGGACACGGGACGGGCGTCGTCGGGATCGGACACCGGGGCCGGGGGCGCCGATCGTGGCCCGACCTCCGGCGGAGGACTCGTGTCGGTGACGCCGTCGGTGATCTCCGGGTCCATGGGTCACTCCTCACGCACGCTTCGTCGGGCTCCCGGCCCGGCGCGGTCGCGCACCGGGCATCCTGGTCGTGCACGCACGCGCCTCGCGCGGTGCTCAGCGTTCTCGTCCGCCCTCGATCGTCATCCACCGGTTGAGGGCCGCGGCCCTGCGCGCGCAGCCGCCGCAGGGCCGGATCCCCACCGCCGCGGTCACGCGGGTGACGGCGTCGCCCAGTCCGATGTCCCCGTCCGCACGGGCGAAGCCGGGGATGCGGACCCGGTGGGGGGACCGGTCGGGAGGGGACGGCTCGTGCGCGTCGCGGGCCGCGGTCTCCTCGGCCGGGTCCGGACCGCTCGTTGTACCGTCAACCATCTAGCTCACTTCCCGGTGTTGGCCGATCTCACCGTTGTCCCCGCCGTGCCCCCCACCTCCTTCCACTGTGCTCCTGAGGCACGCGGGACGCACCCCGGCCGTACGCGCGCGGCGCGGACGCGGCAGGGCCCGCCGCCCCGGTGCGGGGCGGCGGGCCCGGGAGACCGGCCGCGGGGACGCCCGCGGCCGCCCTTGCCGGGCGGCTCCGCCGGTGGTCCACCAGACCGGCGTGTCG
>NZ_JBHVDD010000114.1:0-25681 GCF_042802995.1 Streptomyces sp. NPDC057438 | reverse complement strand
GAAGCCTCCAACTGGACCTTCGACCCCGTCCGCAAACAGTATTTCTGGCACCGCTTCTTCTCCCACCAACCGGACCTCAACTACGAGAACCCGGCGGTGCAGGAGGAGATCATCTCGGCGCTGCGGTTCTGGCTGGACCTGGGCATCGACGGCTTCCGCCTGGACGCCGTGCCCTACCTGTACCAGCAGGAAGGCACCAACTGCGAGAACCTTCCCGCCACGCACCACTTCCTCAAAAGGGTGCGGAAGGAGATCGACGCGCACTACCCGGACACCGTGCTGCTGGCCGAGGCGAACCAGTGGCCGGAGGACGTCGTCGACTACTTCGGTGATTTCCCGAGCGGCGGCGACGAATGCCACATGGCGTTCCATTTCCCGGTCATGCCGAGGATCTTCATGGCGGTACGCAGGGAGTCGCGTTACCCGGTCTCGGAAATCCTGGCCAAGACCCCGGCGATTCCTTCCAGCTGCCAGTGGGGCATCTTCCTGCGCAACCACGACGAGCTCACCCTCGAAATGGTCACCGACGAAGAGCGCGACTACATGTACGCGGAGTACGCCAAGGACCCGCGGATGCGCGCCAACATCGGCATCCGGCGCCGCCTCGCGCCCCTCCTGGACAACGACCGCAACCAGATCGAACTCTTCACCGCGCTGCTGCTCTCCCTGCCCGGCTCGCCGATCCTCTACTACGGCGACGAGATCGGGATGGGCGACAACATCTGGCTCGGCGACCGCGACGCCGTCCGCACCCCCATGCAGTGGACCCCCGACCGCAACGCCGGGTTCTCCTCCTGCGATCCGGGACGGCTGTCCCTGCCGACGATCATGGATCCGGTCTACGGCTACCAGGTCACCAACGTCGAGGCGTCGATGTCGTCGCCGTCGTCGCTGCTGCACTGGACCCGCCGGATGATCGAGATCCGCAAGCAGAACCCGGCGTTCGGCCTGGGTACCTACACCGAGCTGCCGTCGTCGAACCCGGCCGTGCTGGCGTATCTCCGCGAGGCGCCCTCCATCGAGGGGGACGGGGACGACCTGGTGCTGTGCGTGAACAACTTCTCCCGTTTCGCGCAGCCCACCGAACTCGATCTGCGCGCCTACGAGGGACGTCACCCCGTCGAACTCATCGGCGGAGTGCGTTTCCCGGCGATCGGGGAACTGCCCTATCTCCTCACCCTCGCGGGCCACGGCTTCTACTGGTTCCGCCTGCGGAAGGACACCGTGTAAGCCCGGCCCGAACCCCGGGCGGGCCGGTTTCTCCCGGCCCGCCCGGGGCACGCAGACAGGAACACCCCGCCCCCGGGGAAAGGACGCGAGGCCATGTCGGAAGCCGCCACGCACCCCACCGCGCCAAGTCCCGCTCCACCGCCCGCCGCGGAGCCGTCCCCCGGGCTGCTCCTCTCCCTGGAGCCGCTGCTGCGGGAGTGGCTGCCCCGGCAGCGCTGGTTCGCGGGGAAGGGCCGGCCGGTCGCCGGGTTCAGTCTGGTGGCGGCCACCGAGCTGCTGCCCACGGGCACCGCCAAGGCCGGGCTGCTCCACCTCCTCGTCCGCGCCCACCAGCCGCTGGTGCCGTCCCAGGGGGCCCCGGCCCACCCCGGCGACTGCTACCAGCTGCTGCTCGGCGTACGCGAGACGCTGCCGCCACGACTGGCGCCCGCGCTGATCGGGCACGTGGCCGAGGGGCCACTGGCCGGACGCACGGTCTACGAGGCGCTGCACGACCCGCGGCTCGCCGAGGTCCTCCTGGAGGCGATGCGGACCGAGGCCCACGTCGGCGAGCTGCGCTGCGGCCGGGACACCCGGCACGACATCCCCGAGGGCCTGGTGCCCCGCCTGATCACCTCGGAGCAGTCCAACTCCTCGCTCGTCTACGGCGATACGTTCATCCTGAAGCTGTTCCGCCGGATCGTGCCCGGCGACAACCCCGATCTCGAACTGCCGAGGGAGCTGTCCCGCGAGGGCTGCCCCCGGGTGCCCCCGCCGGTGGCCTGGATGGTGGCGGAGCTGGACCGGACCGCCGGCGCCGACGGCCACCACGTCCTGGGCGTCCTCCAGCCGTTCCTGCACGGCGCGGCGGACGGCTGGGAGCTGGCGCTGAGCCTGCTGGCCAAGGGCGAGGACTTCACCGCCGAGGCGCGGGCGCTGGGCCGGGCGACCGCCGAGGTGCACGGGGCGCTGGCGCGGGCCCTGCCCACGGTCACTCTCGGGCGGCCGCAGCTGGAGTCGCTCGTCGACGGGATGACCGGGCGCCTGGAGGCCGCCGCGCAGGCCGTCCCCGCGCTGCGGCCGTACGCCCCCGGACTGCGCACGGCCTTCGAGGCGCTCGCCGACCTGGCCGCCGAGGGGCGCACCTGGACCGCCCAGCGCATACACGGCGACCTCCACCTCGGGCAGTGCCTCCGTGCACCCTCCGGGGAGTGGTCGCTCATAGATTTCGAGGGCGAGCCGTCGAAGCCGCTGGCCGAGCGGCGGTTGCCGCAGCCCGTCGCCCGTGACGTCGCCGGCATGCTCCGCTCCTTCGACTACGCCGCGCATTCCCTCCGGCCCCCGGCCGCGGACTGGGCGACCGTCTGCCGGGCCGCGTACTGCTCCGGCTACGCGGACGTCGCCGGGGCCGACCCGCGTACCGATCCCGTGCTGCTGCGCGCGTACGAGACCGACAAGGCCGTGTACGAGGTCCTCTACGAGGCCCGCCACCGCCCCGACTGGCTGCCGGTGCCGCTGGCCGCCGTGCACCGGCTGGCCACGGACCCCAATGCCGACACCCCCTGACACCGCCCCAGCCCCGCCCCTGCCGAGGAGGCAGTACCTGTGACACCCCGCCCGCCGTCCGACGACAGCACCCAGCCGGCCGGTCCCACCACCGAGGGGTCCGCCCCGGTGAAGAGGACGGCCGCGAAGAACACGGCCACGAAGAAGGCCGTGGCGAAGAAGACCGTGGCCAAGAAGGCGACCGCGAAGAAGACGGCGACGAAGAAGGCGGCGACGAAGCGAGCGACGACCGCGCCGGCCGGCACCACGCCGACCGCCGCGGCCGAGAAGGCGGGTGGGGGGACACCGGCGGCGAAGCAGTCGACCGAGGTCGAGGCGGCCACCGGGAAGCCCGCATCGAGGAGTGCCGCCGAGCCCGGAGGCGCGACCGAGAAGGCCCCGGCCACGAAGGCGACAGCGACGAAAGCCGTGACGAAGAAGGCGGCGGCGAAGAAGACCCCGGCGACGAAAGCCGCGGCGAAGAAGGCAGTGGCAAAGAAGGCGGTGGCGAAGAAGGCCGCAACCGCTCAGGCCACCGACACGGAAGCCGCCGCCGCATCGAAGACCCCTGTGGCGAAACCCGCCGCGTCGACGAAGGCCGGCGCGAAGTCGGCGGCCTCGAAGAAGGCCCTGGCGAAGAAGGCCGTGGGCAGGACGGCCGAAGCCAAGAAGGCTGTCACCGCCGAGGCCGCAGCCGCTCGGACCGCTGACGGCGTCACCACCGCCGCTCAGACGGCTGGCGCCGAAGCCGCTGACGCGAAGACCCTCGTGGCGAACGCCGGACCGGCGGACTCCGCCGCGTCCACGAAGGCGGTCGCGAAGACCACCGGCTCGAAGAAGGCTGCCGCCGAGAAGCCCCTTGCGAAGAGAACCGCCGCGAAGAAGGCCGCCGCCAAGAAGCCGGTCGCCAAGGCGGCCGTCGCCAAGACCTCGGCGGTGAAGAAGACCGCTGCCGTGGAGAAGGCCGCCGCCAAGAAAGCAGGGGTCAGGAAGCAGGCGGCCAAGAAAGCCGCTCCCGAGGACGTCGTCACGACCGAGGCCGCCGCACGGCGCGCCGTCGCGAAGAGGGCGGCCGTGAAGTCACCGCGCCAGGCGGAGAGCGCGGTGCTGGTCCCGGCCGTCCCACCGGGTGGTGGGACGCCTCCCCCCACGCCGGCACCGACAGGATCACCGGCCCCGGAACCCGTGCTGCCGAAGCAGGCCGCCGCCGAGCCGGTGCTGCCGCAGCCGTCGGTCCCCCGGCAGGAGACCCCGGAGCCGGTCGGCGTCCCGCACGACGACACCGCCCTCGCCCACCCCGTCTTCTCCCCGGCGATGGACGGTGCCGATCGTGAACGGCTGCTGGCCGGGACCCATCACGCGCCGCACTCCGTGCTGGGCGCCCACCCCGTGCCCGGCGGTGTGGTGTTCCGGGTCTTCAGGCCGTACGCGCTGGGCGTGAGCGTGGTGGTGGACTCGCTGCGGGCGGAACTGCACGACGACGGAGGCGGGTTCTACTCGGCGCTGCTGCCGCTGCGGGAGGTACCGGCGGGCTACCGGCTGCTGGTGTCGTACGAGGGCGCCGTACAGGAGACGGAGGACGCGTACCGCTTCCTGCCCGCGATCGGTGAGCTGGACCTGCACCTGATCGGCGAGGGGCGCCACGAGGAACTGTGGCGGGCGCTCGGCGCCGAGCCGATGACGCACCAGGGCGTGACCGGCACCCGGTTCACCGTGTGGGCCCCGAACGCGCGCGGCGTGCGCCTGGCCGGGACCTTCAACTTCTGGGACGCCACGGGGTACCCCATGCGTTCGCTGGGCTCCTCGGGTGTGTGGGAACTGTTCGTGCCGGGGATCGGCGAGGGCGAGCTGTACAAGTTCGAGATCACCCGTCCGGACGGCTCGAAGACGCTCCGGGCCGACCCGATGGCCCGTCGCACGGAGGTCCCGCCGAACACCTCGTCCGTCATCCACGCCTCACGGTACGAGTGGACCGACGAGGAGTGGCTCGCCCGGCGGACACAGACCCCGGCGCACGAGGCCCCGTTCTCGGTCTACGAGGTCCATCTGCCGTCCTGGCGCCCGGGGCTGACGTACCGGCAGCTGGCGGAACAGCTTCCGGCGTACGTCTCCGACCTCGGCTTCACCCATGTCGAACTGCTGCCGATCGCCGAGCACCCCTTCGGCGGCTCCTGGGGCTACCAGGTCACCGGCTTCTACGCCCCGACCGCGCGGCTCGGCACCCCCGACGACTTCAAGTACCTGGTCGACGCCCTGCACCGGGCCGGGATCGGGGTGCTGATGGACTGGGTGCCGGCCCACTTCCCGCGGGACGACTGGGCGTTGGCCGAGTTCGACGGGCGTCCGCTGTACGAGCACGCGGACCCGCAGCGGGCGGCGCACCCCGACTGGGGGACGCTGGAGTTCGACTACGGCCGCCACGAGGTGCGCAACTTCCTGGTGGCGAACGCGGTGTACTGGTGCGAGGAGTACCACATCGACGGGCTGCGGGTGGATGCCGTCGCGTCGATGCTGTACCTCGACTACTCGCGCGAGCCGGGCCAGTGGACGCCGAACGAGCACGGCGGCCGGGAGAACCTGGACGCGGTCGCCTTTCTCCAGGAGATGAACGCGACGGTGTACCGGCGGGTGCCGGGTGTCGTGACCGTCGCGGAGGAGTCCACGGCCTGGGACGGCGTCACCCGCGCCACCCACCACACCGGCCCCGGCGGATTCGGCGGTCTCGGTTTCGGCCTGAAGTGGAACATGGGCTGGATGCACGACTCGCTGGACTACATGGCCAAGGACCCCGTCCACCGCAAGCACCACCACCACGAGATGACCTTCTCGATGGTGTACGCGTACAGCGAGAACTACGTCCTGCCGATCTCCCACGACGAGGTCGTGCACGGCAAGGGCTCCCTGGTGTCGAAGATGCCGGGCGACTGGTGGCAGCAGCGGGCGAACCACCGGGCGTACCTGGGCTTCATGTGGGCTCACCCCGGCAAGCAACTCCTCTTCATGGGACAGGAGTTCGCGCAGGGTGCGGAATGGTCGGAGGCGCACGGCCCCGACTGGTGGCTGCTCGATCCCGCGTACGGCGCCGAGGCCGACCACCGGGGGGTGCGTGACCTGGTCCGTGACCTCAACACCGCCTACCGCGACACCCCGGCGCTCTGGCAGCAGGACACCCGGCCCGCCGGGTTCTCCTGGATCACGGGTGACTCCGCGGACGACAACGTCCTGGCGTTCCTGCGGTTCGCCGAGGACGGTACGCCCCTGCTGGCGGTCTCCAACTTCAGCCCCGTCGTCCGGGAGGAGTACCGGCTCGGTGTCCCCGAGGACGTGCCGGCCTGGCGCGAGATCCTCAACACGGACGCGGCGGCCTACGGCGGGACCGACGCCACGGCCTCCGCCCCCGTGAAACCCGACCCCCAGCCCTGGCACGCCCGCCCGGCCAGCATCCGCATCACCCTGCCGCCCCTCTCCACGGTGTGGCTCCGCCCGGCCTGAGCCCCGCCGCAGGCCCGGTGGAGGGCTGCGCCCCTGAGAAGCAGTGGGGCGCAGCCCTCTGCTTCTCAGGGGCGCGGGGAGCGGCGCGACCAGGCGCCACCGAAGCGGCAGACGAAAGCACCCCCAGGGCGACGGTCAGCCACCCCTCCGCCCCCCGAACATCATCCGCCGCAACGCCCCCAGCAGCCCACTCCCGCCTCGCTCCCCCACCGGCTCCACCGACGGAGTCACCGGCTCCACCGGCGGAACCACGGACGGCACATCCCCGCCCCCGTCCGGCGCCCGCCGCCCCACCGCCCCCCCGAGCCGCACTGTGCCCGGCCAACTCGTAGCGCACCGGCAACAACCTCAACCCCCGCACCACCGGCCCCGACCGCCACGGCAGCTGATCCGGCGGCAGGGTCAACTCCGCCCGCGCGAAGTGATCGAAGATCCGTCCGACCGCGGTCGTCACGATCGTCCCGGCCAACTCCCGTGCTGCGCTGGGACATTGATGCGGCCCGGCCCCCCATGCCAGATGCGCCCGCGTACTGACCGCGGAGTCGACGATGTGGGAGGACCCGATCGCGAGCAGATCCCGGTGCGCGGCCGCCACCGACGGCGACACGATGTCACCGGCCCGGATCACGTAGTTCCCCAGCCGCACATCACGCGCCGCGAACCGGAAGCAGAGGTTGGCCGTCGGCGGATTCGCCAGCGCCGCCCGGTTCACGGTCTCCCCCAGCTGCCCGTCGGACAGGCTGCGGCGGACCGTGGCGTTGCCCCGCAGCACCTCCAGCAACGTGTTGCAGACCATGTTCCCGGTGATGTCGTTCAGGTAGACCGCGTTCATGAACAGCTCCCGGCCCAGCTGTTCGTCGCTCAGCGAGGGGTCGGAGAGCAGCATGTAGGAGGTCAGGTCCTCCCCGGGACGCGAGCGCCGATGAGCCGCCAGCCGGATCATCGCGCCCAGCGCCCGTTCGGTGGCCGGCCCCGCGTCCGGCCCGCCGTCCAGCATCCGCCACAGGTCCATGACCATCTCGTCGCCGAGTTCGACGGGGCACCCGAACAGCTTGGTCGTCGCCATGAGGAGCAGCGGCCGGGTGTACTGGGCCGCGAGATCGGCGAACCCGGTGGTCCCGGACTCGGCCGCGAGCACGGCGATCAGCTCGTCGGCGTACCGGGCGACAGCCGCCCGCAGCTCCCAGCCCTCGGGCGAGTGACCGTCCTGGAAGGGCCGCAGCGCCGAGTGGTGGCTCAGCCGGGCGTGCCGGTGTTCCTCGTCGTCGAAGAACATGGTCTGCCGGACCTCGTACCCGGCGAGGAGCGGCCAGTCCTTCGGCAGCCGCCCCTCCGCCCGCGCCCTCCAGTGCCGGACGTCGCGTCTCCAGACGGTGTCGTTGCGCAGGACCTCCAGCACCTCGCGGTAGTCGAGAACCAGCCACGCCGGGACCCCCATCAGCCCCACCGGTGCCACGGGACCGTACGTGCTCCGCAGTCGCTCGTAGACGCTGCCCGGGTCCACGTCGAACTCCGAGGTCAGCAACGGCTCCACGCGCAGCGATTCCAGGCCGGGGCCACCGGCGGGAGCGGCCGCGAACGGATGTGTTTCCATGACCGACACGCATACCGCATGAACCGTGCACGAGCAGTGACGATGACCGGAACTGTTACGGGTTGGTGATCCCCGATGCACCTGTGGTGACGGTGACGGGAACACCCTCTGCCCGGTAGCTGGCAGAGAGCCCCCTCGCCCGTCGGCTTCACGCCACCGTCAGTTCCTCCCCGAGCGCTCCGGGCAGGTCATCCACGTGGACGACACCGAGCGCCTGGGTCGCCCGGGTCAGCGCGACGTACAGGTCGCTCGTGCCGAGGCGCCCCGGCTCGACGACGAGGACGGAGTCGAACTCCAGGCCCTTGGCCTGCCGGGGGTCGAGGAGGACGACGGTCCGGGTCAGGTCGGGTTCCGCGCCCGCCGTCACCCCGTCGAGACGGGCGGCGAGCGCCCGGTGCAGTTCGCGCGGCGCGATGACGGCGAGCCGCCCCTCGGCCGGGGTCAGTTCGGCCGCCGCCTTGGCGACCTCGGCGGGCAGCTCCTCAGCTGCCGCGCGCCGCGCCCAGGGGCGTACGCCGGTGGACCGGACGGAGCTGGGCGGCTCGAAGTCCGGCCGCTCGGCGCGGACGACCGCGGCCGCGACGGCCATGATCTCGGCAGGGGTGCGGTAGTTGACGCCGAGCCGGGTGTGCTCCCAGCGGTCCTGGACGTACGGGGCGAGGATGTCGGCCCAGGAGCCGACGCCCGCGGCCTCCGCGGTCTGGGCCGGGTCGCCGACGAGGGTCATCGAGCGGGTCGGGGAGCGCCGCATCAGCAGCCGCCAGGCCATCGGCGACAGCTCCTGTGCCTCGTCGACGATGATGTGCCCGAACGCCCAGGTGCGGTCGGCCGCCGCCCGCTCGGCGGCGCTGCGGTGGTCGTCCTCCTCG
This sequence comes from Streptomyces sp. NPDC057438, assembly GCF_042802995.1. NCBI lineage: Bacteria > Bacillati > Actinomycetota > Actinomycetes > Kitasatosporales > Streptomycetaceae > Streptomyces > Streptomyces sp. NPDC057438. The sequence continues at coordinate 16,972 of NZ_JBHVDD010000114.1, read as the reverse complement.
TGCCGCTCCGCGAAGCGCTCGGCATCGATGATGTCGTGCGCGGACAGCACCTCGGAGCTGTCGGGGTCGCTGTCCTCCTTGTCCTCGAACTCGTACGTCCGGGAGGCGTACGACACCTCCAGCACGCCCTGCGCGTACGCGATCTGGGTCTCCCGCTCGCGCTCGGCCCGCGCCCGCGCCACCCGGTCGTCCTCGCCGAGCAGTTCGGCGGCTTCGTCGAGGAGGGGGACGTCGGCGACGGTCCAGCCCCGGGTGACCGGACGGCGTACGGCGTCGGCGTCCTGCGGGGAGAGGTACGCGTCCGGCTCGGCGAGGAAGTCGGCGATCAGGCGGCGCGGGGTGATCCGGGGCCACAGCCGGCCGATGGCGGCCCAGACCTCGGGGTTCTCGGCGAGTTCGTCGCGGATCTGGGTGATGTCGCTCGCGTCGAGGAGGTTGGTGCCGTCGTACGGGTCGGTGCCGATGCGTTCGGCGACCATGTCCGTGAGGGTGTTGAGGATGTGCCCCTCGAAGTGCTCGCGGGCCGCGTTGTGCGGGAGTTTCGCCTCGCGGGTGCGCTCGCGGGCGACCCGTACGAGGTCGTCGTCGAGCATGAGGATCTCCCGGTCGTGCTCGATGGCGATCACCGGGTCGGGCAGGGTCTGCCGGTCCCGTACGACGGCCGCGAGCACGTCGGCCATGGCGGCGCTCCCCTTCACCCGGGCCGCCTGCGCGGTGTCGGCCGCGGTCGCCCGTACGCCGGGGAACAACTCGCCGACGGTGGACAGCAGGACGCCCGTCTCGCCCAGCGAGGGGAGCACCTCGCCGATGTAGCCGAGGAAGGCGGGGTTGGGGCCGACGACGAGGACGGCACGCTTGGCGAGGAGTTCGCGCTGCTCGTAGAGGAGGAAGGCGGCCCGGTGCAGGGCGACGGCGGTCTTGCCCGTGCCGGGGCCGCCCTCCACGACCATCACGCCCTGGTGCGGGGCGCGGATGACGCGGTCCTGCTCGGCCTGGATGGTCTGCACGATGTCGCCCATGCGGCCGGTGCGGGCGGAGTCGAGGGCGGCGAGCAGGACGGCGTCGCCGGTGGGGTCCTCGTAGCCGGTGCGGGTGGCGTCGCCGAGGTCGAGGATCTCGTCGTGCAGGGCGGTGACCCGGCGGCCCTCGGTGGTGAGGTGCCGGCGGCGGCGCAGGCCCATCGGGGTGTGACCGGTGGCGAGGTAGAAGGGGCGGGCGACGTCGGCGCGCCAGTCGATGAGGATCGGGGTGCGCTCGGTGTCGTCCTCCCGCAGCCCGATACGGCCGATGTGGTGGACGTCCCCGTCGGCGAGGTCGAGCCGGCCGAAGCAGAGGGAACCGTCGACGGCGTTCAGTGCGGCCAGCAGCCCCGAGCGTTCGGCGACGAGGATGTCCCGCTCCAGGCGGGCCTGCATGGGCGTGCTGCCCTGGGCGAGCGCGTGCGTGACCGAGCCCTCGGTCTCACCGCGCAGGGCGTCCACCCGGGCGTACACCCCGTCGATGAATTCCTGCTCGCGCCGCAATTCATCGTGCGAAAAGCCGGTGTTTGACAATTCCACTCCCGCCCGGATATACTGTGCTCACTGAACTTCTTTGCGACTCAATCAGATTGAAGTCGCGAACCATCAAATATACGCAAGGAAATCCCCCGAGCGCAATTGCTCGGGGGATTTCCTGTATATGTCGGGGCTTCAGAGCACGTCGGCGAGTTCCTCCAGCAGCCGCCGCTTCGGCCGCGCGCCGACCATCGACTTCAACGGCTCACCCCCCTTGAACACCATGAACGTGGGCATCGACAGCACCCGGTACGCATGGGTGGTCTCCGGACTGGTGTCCACGTCCAGCTGCACCACCTTCAACCGCCGGCCCTCCTCGGCGGCGAGGGCGCTGAGCACCGGTCCCATCTGCCGGCAGGGCGGACACCAGTCGGCCGTGAACTCCACCAGCACCGGCAGCTCCGCCCCGATCACCTCCGCCGCGAAGTCCGCGTCCGTCACCTCTGCCACACCGGCCGCCCTGATCACCGCTGTCCGCCTCCCAGTTCACACTCCGGCTCCGGGCCCCCCGGAACCGCCGCCTCGGCCGCCAGCCGCTCCCGCGCCCGCTCGGCCCGCGCCAGCTGCTCGCCGACCGACACCCGCACGGCCGCCAGCTCACCGATCAGCGCGTCGAGTTCGTCCAGCTTCCGCCGGTACACCGCCAGCGACGCCGGGCACGAGTCGCCCTCCGGATGCCCCGCCCGCAGACACTCCACGAACGGCCGCGTCTCCTCCAGGTCGAACCCGAAGTCCTGCAAGGTGCGGATCTGCCGCAGCAGCTTCAGGTCGTCCTCGTCGTACGTGCGGTACCCGTTGCCGGTCCGTCGCGCGGGCAACAGCCCCCGCGCCTCGTAGTACCGCAACGCCCGTGTCGTCGTCCCGGCCCGTTCCGCCAGCTCCCCGATGCGCATACGAGGACCGTATTCCTTGACCCCGGCGTCAAGGAAAGGCCGGGGCGGACGGATGAGCAGGAGACGGCAAAGGCCGAGCGGCCAGGTCTATAGGGGGAGGACCTGGCCGCTCGGTGTTCCGGGGGTGCTTGTTCAGTTGTCCTTGCTGGAACCGTACGGCCGGGTCTACGGGGGGAGGACCCGGCCGTACGGGGTTCGCGGGGGCCTTGCCGGACAGGGCTTCGGCCCTGTCCGGGGCGGAGCCTCACGCCTTGGCGAGTTCCTTCTCGCCGTCGGGCTCGGCCGCAGGCGCCGGGGCGGAGCCGTGCCCGTCGTCCAGCAGCGTCTTCTCGTCGAAGGGCAGCCGGCCGGCCAGCACCTCGCCCACGCGCTCCTTGTCGATCTCCTTGGTCCAGGTGCCGATGAGGACCGTGGCGACCGCGTTGCCCGCGAAGTTGGTGAGGGCGCGGGCCTCGCTCATGAAGCGGTCGATGCCGACGATGAGGCCGATACCGTCCACCAGGGCCGGCTTGTGGGACTGGAGGCCGCCCGCGAGGGTCGCCAGACCCGCACCGGTGACACCGGCCGCGCCCTTGGAGGCCACCAGCAGGAAGAGCAGCAGCGGGATCTGCTCCCCGACCGACATCGGCGTACCCATGGCGTCGGCGATGAACAGGGACGCCATGGTCATGTAGATCATGGTGCCGTCGAGGTTGAAGGAGTAGCCGGTCGGGACGGTGATGCCGACGACGGGCTTGCTGACACCCAGGTGCTCCATCTTCGCGATGAGGCGCGGCAGCGCCGACTCGGAGGAGGAGGTGGACAGGATCAGCAGGAACTCACGGCCCAGGTACTTGAAGAGCGTGAGGATGTTCATGCCGGCGACGGCCTTCAGCAGCACGCCGAGCACGATGAAGACGAAGAGGAAGCAGGTGACGTAGAAGCCGAGCATCAGCACGGCGAGGCTCTTGAGGGCGTCGAGGCCCGCGGAACCGGTCACGGCGGCGATGGCGCCGAAGGCACCGATCGGGGCGGCCCACATCACCATCGCGAGGATGCGGAAGACGAGGCGCTGGATGTGCTCGACACCGCGCAGGATCGGCTGACCGGAGTCGCCCATGGCCTGGAGCGCGAAGCCGGCGAACAGGGCGACGAGCAGCGTCTGGAGGACCTCGCCGCCGGTGAAGGCGGAGACGATGGTCGTCGGGATGATGCCCAGCAGGAACTCGGTGGTGTCCTTGGCCTCCGCCGACACCTGCGCCTGACCGGTCTCCTTGATCGCGTCGGTGACCGCGAGACCGGTGCCCGGCTCGACGATGTTGCCGACGACCAGGCCGATGCCGAGGGCGACCAGCGACATCACCGTGAAGTAGGCGAGGGCGATACCGCCGACGGCGCCGACCTTCGCGGCCTTCCGTACGGATCCGATGCCCAGCACGATCGTGCAGAAGATGATCGGCGAGATCATCATCTTGATCAGGTTCACGAAGCCGGTGCCGATGGGCTTCAGCTCGACGGCGAAGTCGGGGGCGATGAGCCCCACGGCGATGCCTAGGGCCACGGCCACGATCACGGCGATGTACAGGTAGTGGGTGCGGTCCCGCTTGGCGGGAGCGGTAGGTGCCGTATGGGTGCTGCTGGCCACGGCTGCCCTCCTCGTCGACGACGTCGTCGGCTCGCTGTTCCGGCGTGCGGCTCACGACCGGGGGAATTCGGGAGACGGTCTCCCAGGGTGGGAACCGGCGGGTTCCCGGGTGGGAGACCGGCTCCCGGGTCGGGAGCCGACAGGCTCCCGGAGCCGGCAGCTGGGGGACTTCCGGCGGCGGTGGGAGCGGGGCTCCCGGGGTGGGGGAGCCGGGGCTCCCGGCGGTGGAAGCCGGCGGGCTTCCGGACCGGAAACCGGGGCGGCTTCCGGCGGTGGGAGCTGGGCGCTCCCGGGGGTGGGAGAGATGTCTCCCGGGGGTGGGAGACGGGCTCCCGGCGGCTCGGGGTTGGGGGTCCCGGTGCGGGAGTCGTACTCCCTGTCGGCGTCCATGTGCTGGACGAGTCGATGCGCTGACTATCCCCCGCCCTGTGAGGGCGGTCACCCTTCCGTTCATTTAGTTCACGCCAACCCGTGCGTGCAGACTGTTGCCATGCGCGTCCCGCACCGCCTCCGCCCCCGCAGCCTGGCCGGCCAGCTCTTCGCCGTGCAGGCGGTGCTCATCGCCGCCCTCCTGGCCGGATACGCGCTGTTCACCTACGTCAGCGACCGCTCGCAGGCGGAGGAGGCGGGGACCCGTCAGGCCCTGGCCGTGGCCGCCACCGTCGCGGACGCCCCGTCGGTCCGCGCGGCGATCCACACGTCCGATCCCACCGAGCGGCTCCAGCCGTACGCCACCGAGGTGCAGCGGCACGCCGGCGTCGACTTCGTGACGATCATGACCCCCGACGGCATCCGCTGGACGCACCCGGACCCCGACCGGATCGGTGAGCACTTCCTCGGCCACATCGAGAAGGCGCGGCAGGGCGGTTCGATCACCGAGACCTACACGGGCACCCTCGGCCCGTCGGTCCGCGCGGTCACCCCGATCATGGAGAACGGCGAGGTCATCGGCCTGGTCAGCGCAGGTATCCGGGTCCAGGCGATCAGCGACCGGGTCCAGGAGCAGCTCACGGCTCTCGTCGGCGTCGCCTCCGGCGCCCTGGCCCTCGGCGGCATGGGCACCTATGTCGTCAACGCCCGCCTGCGTCGGCACACGCACAACATGAACGCCGCCGAGCTGAGCAACATGCACGACTACCACCAGGCCGCCCTGCACGCCGTGCGCGAGGGGCTGCTGATGCTCGACGGGCAGTACCGGGTGGCGCTCATCAACGACGGCGCCCGGGAGCTGCTGGGGCTCACGGACGACGCGGTCGGCCGCTCGGTGGCGGAACTGGGCCTGCCGGCCCCGCTGACGGGCGCCCTGCTCTCCTCCGAGCCGCGGGTGGACGAGGTGCTCCTCACCGCCGATCGGGTGCTGGTGGTGAACACCTCCCCGGTGTCGGGCGGCCAGCGCCGGGGCACGGTGGTCACGCTGCGGGACGTGACCGAACTCCAGTCCCTCACGGGCGAGTTGAACTCCGAGCGCGGCTTCACACAGGCGCTGCGCTCCCAGGCGCACGAGGCCGCGAACCGGCTGCACACGGTCGTCTCGCTCATCGAGCTGGGCCGCTCGGACGAGGCGATCGACTTCGCGACGGCGGAACTGGAGCTGGCGCAGGCCCTCACGGACCAGGTCGTCGCGGCGGTGAGCGAACCGGTCCTCGCCGCCCTGCTGCTGGGCAAGGCGGCACAGGCGAACGAGCGGGGCGTCGAGCTGGTGGTGTCCGAGGACAGCCGCATCGACGACGGGCTGCTCCCTCAGCCGCTGCCCGCCCGTGACCTGGTGACGGTCCTGGGCAATCTGATCGACAACGCCGTGGACGCGGCGCAGGGTTCGGTGGGGGCGAGGGTGACGGTGACGGCCTACACGGCCGGCACGGACGAGGCGGACCGGACGGACGGCGCGGACGGGCCCGCGGAGGACCCGGTGCTGGTGCTGCGGGTCTCGGACACGGGCAGCGGCATAAACCCGGCCCACGCGGAGGCCGTGTTCGAGCGCGGCTTCTCGACCAAGCCGGCGGGCCCCGGTGGCCGGGGGCTGGGTCTGGCCCTCGTACGGCAGACCGCGCGCCGCCACGGCGGAACGCTGACCGTGGCGGAGGCGGCCGGGGGCGGGGCCCAGTTCGAGGTGCGGCTGCCGCTGGGCACGGGCAGTGGTGAGCGGCCGGTCCCGGCCGTGCGGGACAAGGGTGTCCAGGCCCCTCGGGCCACAGTGGCTGGAGGCGACGACGTATGACCGGTGCCGATCCCATCAGAGTCCTGGTCGTCGAGGACGACCCCGTGGCCGCCGACGCGCACATGATGTACGTCGGCCGGGTCCCCGGTTTCGCGGCGGTCGGCAAGGCCCACACGGGCGCGGAGGCGCGGCGCGCGCTGGAGCGCATGCCGGTGGACCTGCTGCTGCTGGACCTCCATCTGCCGGACGTGCACGGTCTGCAGCTGGCCCGCTCCCTGCGCGCGGCGGGCCATCACGCGGACGTGATAGCGGTGACGTCGGCCCGGGACCTGACGGTGGTACGGGAAGGGGTGTCGCTGGGCGTGGTCCAGTACGTCCTGAAACCGTTCACCTTCGCAACGCTCCGCGACCGTCTCGTGCGCTACGCCGAGTTCCACGCGGCGGCCGGCGAGGCGAGCGGCCAGGACGAGGTGGACCGTGCTCTGGCGACCCTGCGGGCCCCCGGCCCGGCGGCCCTGCCCAAGGGGCTGAGCGCGCCGACCCTGGAGCGGGTGACGGTGGCCCTGCGCGACGCGGGCGAGGGCCTGACGGCGGCCGGCGTCGCGGAGGCGGTGGGCATCTCCCGGATCACGGCCCGGCGGTATCTGGAGCACCTGGTGGACGCCGGGCGGGCGGCGCGCAGCCCGCAGTACGGGCAGGTGGGGCGGCCTGAGCTGCAGTATCGGTGGGTGAAGGGGTAGCGGCCGCACGGCGGGTTCGCGCCGGGCGGGGCGGTCAAGGGGTGAGGCCGGCGATCCTCCGCCGCCGGCCCGAGCCGCTGCGGGGCGTCTCACCCCTGCGGCAGCACCCCCGCACGGAACGGCTCCACTCCCACCACGCGCCGCACCCGCACCGGCTCGATCAGGATCATCAGCCGCCGCTCCCCCGGCAACAGCCACGGATAGCGCTCCTCCCCGATGTACTTCCGGGTGAGCCGGTCCATGGCGCGCGAGGCGTCGTCCCCCTCGACGAACCGCGCCACCCGCCCCCGGATCTCGGCCCGGTCATAGGGGTTCCCGGTGTCGTGATGGGACAGGGACACCTGCGGGTTGCGGCGCAGGTTCTCCTCCTTCACCCGCCCCACGGAGGTGTTGACCATGACGTACTCGGCGTCTCCGACGACCTCGATGTCCACCCACATGGGTGATACCTGAGGCGCCCCGTCCGGCCCGACCGTCGCCAAGTGCCAGAAATTCGGCGCCAGTAGGCGCTCGCGTATGTGTCCGTCCAGCGGTGTCATGCGGGCATCCCTACCCACGCCACCCGCACCCGCCGCAGGTTCCCACCATCCGTGAGTGTGGCCGAACAGCCCGTAGTCAGCACCGTCCCGCGGCCCTACGGTGTGCGCGTGCACCGACGCTCAGCCGATGAACACGAACCCGAACCCGAACAGCGACTCCCGCAGCCGTACCCGGACTCCCGGGCCATCGACGCGCCCACACCGCCCTTCGACGCCGCGGCCGCCCGGAGCCTGCGTATCGCCCTCGGCATGGGGCCCGAGCACGTCGCGTACGGCATGCGCTCCTCGTACGGGCTGCCGCATGTCACCCCCGACCTGGTCGCCGCCTGGGAGCGCGGCGGCGTTGCGCCCACCAGACCCGAACTCGCCGCGCTCGCCGGTGTGTTGTGGTGCTCGCCGGCCGAACTCATCGGCACGCCCCGTACCCTGCGCGAGCACCGGACGGCCCGGGGGCTCGCCGCCGAGGACGTGGCCCGCGCGGCCGGGCTCGAACTTCCCGCGTATCTGCGGTTGGAGGAGAGCGAGGAGTGGCACGGCACGGACCGCCAGGCCGCCGCCCTCGGGGTCGCGCTCGACCTCACCGTGCCCGAACTCGTCGTCGCCATGGGGCGCGAGGAACGGCTCAGGGAACTCCTCCAGGACGCGGTGACCACCCGCTGGCAGGCACACGTGCGGCCGGCCGTCAAGCTCCTGTCCCTCGACAGACAGCTCGACCGGCATCTCCTGGAGGACGTCCTGCGGGAGATGCACACCGACTACCAGAACCTGATGACCGCCACCCTCACCTGGGCCAACGGCACCGCCGCCACCGACTCGGGTGACACGGGCCGCGACTACCTGGACCGGATCGTCGGCCACTTCTGGTCACTGGTCCGGAGAACGGCGGCCCGCTGAAGGGGCCGGACGTGCCCCTCACCGGCAACCGGTCTAGAACACCGACTCCGCCTCGTCCATCCGGTCCTTCGGCACCGTCTTCAGCTCGGTGACGGCCTCCGCCAGCGGCACCATCACCACGTGGGTGCCGCGCAGCGCGGTCATCCGGCCGTAGTCGCCCCGGTGCGCGGCCTCGACCGCGTGCCAGCCGAAGCGCGTGGCGAGCACCCTGTCGTACGCGGTCGGGGTGCCGCCGCGCTGGATGTGACCGAGGATGACGGGCTTGGCCTCCTTGCCGAGGCGCCGCTCCAGCTCGTACGCCAATGCGGTACCGATGCCCTGGAAGCGCTCGTGGCCGAACTGGTCGATCTCGCCGTGGCCGTAGTCCATCGAGCCCTCGGCGGGGTGGGCGCCCTCCGCGACACAGATGACCGCGAACTTCTTGCCGCGCGCGAAGCGCTCCTCGACCATCTTCACCAGGTCGGCCGGGTCGAACGCGCGCTCGGGCAGGCAGATGCCGTGCGCACCCGCCGCCATCCCGGACTCCAGCGCGATCCAGCCCGCGTGCCGGCCCATGACCTCGACCACCATCACGCGTTGGTGCGACTCGGCGGTGGTCTTGAGGCGGTCCATCGCCTCCGTGGCGACCCCGACCGCCGTGTCGAAGCCGAAGGTGCGGTCCGTGGAGGAGATGTCGTTGTCGATGGTCTTCGGGACGCCGACCACCGGCAGGCCCGCGTCCGACAGCATCCGCGCCGCCGTCAGCGTGCCCTCGCCGCCGATCGGGATCAGTACGTCGATTCCGAACCGGTGCGCCATGTCCTGCGCGTTCTCGCAGGCCTCGCGGAGGCGGTCACGCTGGAGGCGGGAGGAGCCGAGCATGGTGCCGCCGCGGGCGAGGATGCCGCTGACGGACTCCAGGTCGAGAGTGCGGTAGCGGCCGTCGAGCAAGCCGGCGTAGCCGTCCTCGAAGCCGATGACCTCGTCGCCGTACTGGGCGACCGCTCGGTGCACGACCGACCGGATCACTGCGTTCAGGCCCGGACAGTCGCCGCCTGCGGTGAGAACTCCGATACGCATCGTGCTGGGTCTCCTGATCGTCCTGATCGTCCTGCTCGGTCCTGGTACTGATGAGCCAGTCCGATTGTTTCACGGCTCCCAGGGGGTCGCCGCGCCCGTCCGCCCCCGCCCGGTGCCCCCGCGGGCAGCACTCCAGGCTGATGGGCGCCTTATCCATGGTCAAGGGTATTGTCAAGAGGGTTTCTGTCCGCCACGGCGGTGATTTTCACCCCTGCCGCCCCTGCTGTCCCCTGCGTCAGCTGCGTCCCCCGCTGACCGAACCCGCCAAACGCACCAGACGTCCTACACGTCCCACGAGAAACGGAGAGCACACGTGACGCGCAGCGTGTACGTGACCGGGATCGACCGCGGCGACGGCCGCCAGGTCGTCGAGCTGGGGGTGATGGAGCTCCTGACCCGCCAGGTCGACCGGGTGGGGGTGTTCCGGCCGCTGCTGCACCACGGACCGGACCGCCTCTTCGATCTGCTGCGCGCACGGTACCGGCTCACCCAGGACCCGGCGACCGTGTACGGCATGGACTACTACGAGGCGTCCACGCTCCAGGCCCAGCACGGCACGGACGAGCTGGTGTCGGCGCTCGTCGACCGGTTCCACGCCGTCGCCCGCGAGTTCGACGTCGTCCTCGTCCTCGGGACCGACTTCGCCGACACCCAGTTCCCGGACGAGCTCTCCCTCAACGCCCGGCTCGCCAACGAGTTCGGCGCCTCCGTCATCCCCGTCGTCGGCGGCCGCAAGCAGACCGCCGAGTCCGTGGCCGCCGAGACCCACAACGCGTTCCGCGCGTACGACGGCCTCGGCTGTGACGTGCTCGCCATGGTCGTCAACCGGGTCGCTCCCGCCGACCGCGACGACATAGCCGAGCGGCTCGGGGACTCCCGGCTGCCGCTCCCGGTGCCCTGTTACGTCCTGCCCGACGAGCCGGCGCTCTCCGCGCCCACCGTCGCCCAGATCACCCACGCCCTCGGCGGCACGGTGCTCCTCGGCGACGACGCGGGCCTCGCCCGTGACGCGCTGAACTTCGTCTTCGGCGGGGCCATGCTGCCCAACTTCCTCAACGCCCTGACCCCGGGCTGCATGGTCGTGACCCCCGGCGACCGCGCGGACCTCGTCGTCGGCGCCCTCGCCGCCCACAGCGCCGGCACCCCGCCGATCGCCGGTGTGCTGCTCACCCTGAACGAGCGGCCCAGCGAAGAGGTCCTGACCCTCGCCGCGCGTCTCGCGCCCGGCACCCCCGTGGTCGCCGTCGAGACGGGCTCCTTCCTCACCGCCTCCGAACTCTTCTCCATGGAGGGCAAGCTGAGCGCGGTGACCCCGCGCAAGGCGGAGACCGCGCTCGGCCTGTTCGAGCGGTACGTCGACACCGCCGAGCTGCGGGGCAGGGTCTCCGCGCCGAGCAGCGACCGTGTCACGCCGATGATGTTCGAGCACACCCTCCTCGAACAGGCCCGCTCCGACAAGCGCCGTGTCGTGCTGCCCGAGGGCACCGAGGAGCGCGTGCTGCACGCCGCCGAGGTGCTGCTGCGGCGCGGGGTCTGCGACCTCACCCTGCTGGGCCCCGTCGAACAGATCCGCAAGAAGGCCGCCGACCTGGGCATCGACCTGGGCGACAGCCAGCTGGTGGACCCGGCGACCTCCACGTGGCGGGACATGTTCGCCGAGAAGTACGCCCAGTTCCGCGCCCACAAGAACATCAGCATCGAGCTGGCGTACGACGTGGTGTCCGATGTGAACTACTTCGGCACGCTCATGGTCCAGGAGGGACTCGCCGACGGGATGGTGTCGGGGTCGGTGCACTCCACCGCCGCCACCATCCGGCCCGCCTTCGAGATCATCAAGACCCGGCCGGACGCGGACATCGTCTCGTCCGTGTTCTTCATGTGCCTCGCCGACAAGGTGCTGGTGTACGGGGACTGCGCGGTCAACCCGGACCCGAACGCCGAGCAGCTCGCCGACATCGCCGTCCAGTCGGCCGCCACCGCACGGCAGTTCGGGGTCGAACCGCGGATCGCGATGCTGTCGTACTCCACGGGGACCTCCGGCTCGGGCGCCGACGTCGACAAGGTGCGCCAGGCCACCGAGCTGGTGCGCGCACGCCGGCCCGATCTGCTGATCGAGGGACCGATCCAGTACGACGCCGCCGTCGAGCCGAGTGTCGCGGCGACGAAGCTGCCGGACTCCGAAGTGGCGGGCCAGGCGACGGTGTTGGTCTTCCCCGACCTCAACACCGGCAACAACACCTACAAGGCCGTGCAGCGGTCGGCGGGCGCGCTCGCGGTGGGGCCGGTGCTGCAGGGGCTGCGCAAGCCGGTCAACGACCTGTCCCGGGGCGCGCTCGTCCAGGACATCGTCACCACGGTCGCCATCACGGCGATCCAGGCGCAGACCACCGCCGCCCTCGGCACCCCCGGCACCCCCGGCACCCCCGGCAAGTGAACCCCGTCAGGAAGCAGACCGTGACCGCCACCCGTGTACTCGTCCTCAACTCCGGTTCCTCCTCGGTGAAGTACCAGCTGCTCGACATGCGCGACAGCGGCCGGCTGGCCGTGGGGCTGGTCGAGCGGATCGGCGAGGCGAACTCCCGGCTCAAGCACACCCCGCTCACCGACGGCGGCGCCGCCCGCGAGCGCACCGGCCCGATCGCCGACCACGAGGCCGCTCTGAAGGCCGTCGCCGAGGAGCTGGCGGCGGACGGGCTCGGCCTGGACTCCCCCGAGCTGGCCGCCATCGGGCACCGTGTCGTGCACGGCGGGCAGAGCTTCACGCAGCCGACGGTCGTCGACGACACCGTCCTCGCCGAGATCGAGCGCCTGATCCCGGTGGCGCCGCTGCACAACCCGGCCAACCTCACCGGTATCCGCACCGCCCGGGCCCTGCGGCCCGACCTCCCCCAGGTCGCCGTCTTCGACACCGCGTTCCACACGACGATGCCGGAGTCCGCGGCCCGTTACGCGATCGACGTGGAGACCGCCGACGCCTACCGCATCCGGCGCTACGGCTTCCACGGCACCTCGCACGCGTACGTCTCCCGGGCGACGGCCGAACTGCTGGGCAGGGCGCCCGAGGACGTGAACGTGATCGTGCTGCACCTCGGCAACGGGGCGTCCGCCTCGGCGGTCGAGGGCGGGCGGTGCGTGGACACCTCCATGGGGCTCACGCCCTTGGAGGGACTCGTGATGGGTACCCGGTCCGGAGACCTGGACCCGGCCGTCATCTTTCATTTGATGCGCGTTGGCGAAATGTCCACGGACGAGATCGACACTCTCCTCAACAAGAAGAGCGGTCTGATCGGACTGTGCGGCGACAACGACATGCGGGAAATCCGCCGTCGCGTCGACGAGGGCGACGAGCGGGCGAAGCTGGCCTTCGACATCTACATTCACCGGCTGAAGAAGTACATCGGCGCCTACTGCGCGGTGCTCGGCCGGGTGGACGCGGTCGCGTTCACCGCCGGTGTCGGCGAGAACGCGGCGCCCGTGCGGGAGGCCGCCGTGGCGGGCCTGGAGGGACTGGGCCTCGCGGTCGACGGCGAGCTGAACGCCGTACGCAGCCGTGAGCCCCGGCTGATCTCGCCGGCCGGTGCCCGGGTCGCGGTCGCGGTGGTGCCGACGGACGAGGAACTGGAGATCGCCACACAAACGTATGCCCTGGTCGCCAAATGAGCGAAGAGGACGTGGTGAGCGGAGAACAGCCGAGTAATACACACCGGTAACACGCCTGAGCGCATAGCCGCACATTTGCTATTCCATCAGACGGAATATTCCGCAGCGAAACAAACCGATAGGATCGTCCCATGCGCCGTTCGAAAATCGTCTGTACTCTCGGCCCCGCGGTCGACTCCCACGAGCAACTGGTCGCCCTCATCGAGGCCGGCATGAACGTGGCCCGTTTCAATTTCAGCCACGGCAGTCACGCCGAGCACCAGGGCCGCTACGACCGGGTCCGGGCCGCCGCCGCCGAGACCGGTGTGGCCATCGGTGTCCTCGCCGACCTCCAGGGCCCCAAGATCCGCCTGGAGACCTTCGCCGAGGGCCCGGTGGAGCTGGTGCGCGGTGACGCGTTCACCATCACCGCCGAGGACGTGCCGGGCGACAAGCAGATCTGCGGTACGACGTACAAGGGCCTGCCCGGTGACGTCTCCCCCGGTGACCAGATCCTCATCAACGACGGCAACGTCGAGCTGAAGGTCATCGAGGTCGACGGCCCGCGGGTGCGGACCGAGGTCATCGAGGGCGGTGTCATCTCCGACCACAAGGGCATCAACCTGCCCGGCGCGGCCGTCAACGTGCCCGCGCTGTCCGAGAAGGACGTCGAGGACCTGCGGTTCGCGCTGCGGATGGGCTGCGACCTGGTGGCGCTGTCCTTCGTGCGCGACGCCGAGGACGTGCGGGACGTCCACAAGGTGATGGACGAGGTGGGCCGCCGGGTCCCCGTCATCGCCAAGGTGGAGAAGCCGCAGGCCGTCGAGAACATGGAGGACGTCGTGATGGCGTTCGACGGTGTGATGGTCGCCCGTGGCGACCTGGCCGTCGAATACCCGCTCGAAAAGGTCCCCATGGTGCAGAAGCGGCTCATCGAGCTGTGCCGCCGCAACGCCAAGCCGGTGATCGTGGCGACCCAGATGATGGAGTCGATGATCACCAACTCGCGCCCCACGCGCGCCGAGGCGTCCGATGTCGCCAACGCGATCCTGGACGGCGCGGACGCGGTCATGCTGTCGGCGGAGTCCAGCGTGGGCGCGTATCCGCTGGAGACGGTCCGCACGATGTCGAAGATCGTGACGGCCGCCGAGCAGGAGCTGCTCTCCAAGGGCCTGCAGCCGCTGGTGCCGGGCAAGAAGCCGCGTACGCAGGGTGGTTCGATCGCCCGTGCCGCCTGCGAGATCGCCGACTTCCTCGGCGGCCGGGCCCTGGTGGCCTTCACGCAGTCCGGTGACACCGCCCGCCGGCTGTCGCGCTACCGCGCCTCCCAGCCGATCGTCGCGTTCACCACCGACGAGTCCACCCGCAACCAGCTGGCGCTCAGCTGGGGTGTCGAGTCGCACGTCGTGCCGTTCGTGAACAGCACCGACGAGATGGTCGACCTGGTGGACCACGAGATGGTCAAGCTCAAGCGCTTCCAGGAGGGCGACATCGCGGTCATCACCGCCGGCTCGCCCCCCGGTGTCCCGGGCACCACGAACATGGTCCGGGTGCACCACCTGGGCGGCGGCGCCCGCGACTGACGCGGACCCGCGCCTACGACGTCGAGGGCACCCTCCGCCTTGCGGCAGAGGGTGCCCTCGGGTGTTCGTTCGGCCGGGGTGTCAGTCGACCAAGTCGTCCCAGATATTGAAGTTCCCGTCGTCGACGACGTCCTCGCCGAGGCCGAGTGCGTCCCCGAGCGCCAGATAACGCTCGTACCGGGCGTCGCTGATCGGCACAAAGTAGGCCTTGACTGCCCGCAGCAGGAGCCGATACCCAAGATCCGGATCGACCTGGGTGACCACCTGCTCCAACGCCGGAACAACATCCGCGACCGGGTTGTAGGAGTGCTGCGCACTGGCCTCCTCCAAGGCCACGGCGATCGACCGGATCTCGGTCAGGACCGCCTCCTTCAGCTCCCCGCCCGCTGTCGGTGCGGTGGCGGTGGGCGTGAAGGAAAGGGCATCCCTGCGGAGTCGGTCGATGCAGATGTCGGCGATCCGGCGCAGCCATGTCCGGCCGTCGATCCCAAGACTCTCCAGATCGAAGTCCCGGAACGTCGCCGCCAGCCAGAGGGTCGTGACCGTACGGCTGGACAGCGACGAGTCCAGCAGCCGGAGGCAGTCCTCCAGAAGTTGGTGCGCGAACGCACCGCCGAACTGGTCCACGCAACTCGCGACGACATCCAGGCCGGCGGCCTCACTGCCGACGCGGGGGAAGCGGATCCACTTGGTGAGACCGCTGAGCCCGATGTCGACCCCGAGTTGCCGGTACGGCTGCGCCATGATCGCTCTCCTGCTCCTACTTCTGCTTCTACTTCTACTTCGGGTACGCGAGGTAGACGACGAAATTGTCCGGTACACCGTCGGCGGCATCGCCGGCATGCGAAGCCCCTCGCACGGCCTTGATCTGGATCAGCACCTTGCTGCCGACGTTGTCGGGTGTCGTGGCGCCCTTGCGCCAGATCTTGCCGAGTGAGCCCTTGTGTATTGATCGCGAGCGTTGTTAACGCTGGCCGGGCTTGATCATGGCGAAGGCCCCCTTGTGTGGTGGAGGTGTCGAATCTTCACCGCACGGAGGCCTTCGTGTCCCACCGTAATGCCCGCCTGACCCTTCACGGCAGGCGACTGCTGGTCGAGCGTGTCCGTTCCGGCCGTCCTGTCGCGCATGTCGCGGCCGAGATGGGCATCTCACGGCCCACAGCCCACAAGTGGATCCGGCGCTGGCGGTCCGAGGGCGAGAGCGGACTCATCGACCGTCCCAGCCATCCGCGCAGGACACCGCACCGGACCGCGGCCGCCATCGAGGCGTGTGCCTGCCGGCTGCGGCAGGACCGCAAACTGGGCCCGGCACGTATCGGACCGGTCCTGGGTCTTCCTGCCTCCACTGTGCACCGCATCCTGACCCGGCACGGCCTGAACCGGCCGGTTCATCTGGACCGGCCGACGGGACAGGTCATCCGCCGCTACGAGCGTGACCGGCCCGGCGACCTGGTCCACGTGGACGTCAAAAAGCTCGGCCGGATCCCCGACGGCGGCGGCCACAAGGTGCTGGGCCGCCAGGCCGGCCGGGCCCGCCGCAGCAGCGTGGGCTTCGACTACGTCCACTCCGCGGTCGACGACCACTCCCGCCTGGCCTACAGCGAGAACCACCCGGACGAGAAGGCCGTCACCTGCGCCGGCTTCCTGCGCCGGCCCGCTGCCTTCTTCGCAGCCTCGGGCATCGACAGCACCGAGCGGGTCCTGACCGACAACGCCTGGTCCTACCGCAAGAGCCTCGCCTGGCGTCAGGCCCTGGCCGCCCTCGGCGCGACGGGCAAGCTCACCCGCGCCTACCGGCCGCAGACCAACGGCAAGGTCGAACGCTTCAACCGCACCCTGCTCGACGAGTGGGCCTACCTGCGGCCCTACACCAGCAACACCGAACGCAGCGCAGCCCTGGCAGACTTCCTGCACACCTACAACCACCACCGCTGCCACACCGCACTCGGCGGCCGGCCACCCACAGCCGTGTGAACAACGCTGCGGGTCAATACACCTAGACGGTGCCGGTCCGGCGTGGGTCGCGGCAGTCATCGCCAGGGCGGCGGTCACGGCGAATCCGCACGCGACCGCCGCCGCCCGGAGCACCGGGCGGCTGACGAGTCCGATCATGAAAAGGGAGATCCCTCACTGCTGTGGTCGGCGAGGGTTCCGTACACAGACTCGGTCGGTACACGACCGGACGGTCTTCACTACACACCCCCGCACCGCAGATAGTCATGTCCTACAGAACCTTTCCAGAAAGACCGCAGGGCCGTGTCCCGGTCCCCGACGTCACGTCGGGGAC
>NZ_JBHVDD010000113.1:0-25684 GCF_042802995.1 Streptomyces sp. NPDC057438 | reverse complement strand
GCCCGCAGTACCGGCAACGACGGCAGTCGCTCGCCGCTCGCGGCCTTCGCCAGGGTCGTCACCGAGAAGCCGGCCTTCTTCGCCATGGTCCGGTACGACACGCCACCCGCCGAGCGGCGCAGCTCCCGAAGATCATGGGCGAGTCGCTGCACGGGACCGGCCGCCGGGTCGACCGGTAGTTCGGGACGCCCCATCGGCGAATCCTCTTTCACGTACAAGCGGCACAGTAGATCGACTGCACAAGGTACTTTTCGTCGCCATCGGCCGAGAACCCTTTCCGACTGTGATGTCTGCCGGACCCGTGCGTACCAGTGGTGATGCGTCCGTCCTCCCTGATGGGACGCGGATGGTCGAACGACCTCTGGGCCGGCGGGCTCAGTCGCGTCCTGTTCGCTCTCGTTGCCGAGCGAACACGTGACAACTGGTGGAGAACAGGCCAGGACCACGGCCGGTCATCGGACGTCGTCACGCCTGCCGACCGGCGCTGTCAGCGTTCAGCGTTCAGGGCTCGTCCTCGTCAGACCTCGCCCGGCCCTGGACGGCATCCCAGGCACCCATGTATCCGCAGGTCAGACAGGGTGGGATGGTTCCACCGTGCTCGATCGGCCGTCGGCTGTTGCGCCCGGTGACCGTGACAGCCGATGCTCTTGGTGCCGCACCGACCAGGCCCGGACCGACCAGCCGGCGCCCCACTGCGGCATCCACGTTCAGCGCACACCATTCAGGGGGAACACCCATGTCCATGCGCATCCGAACGAGCGCTCTCACCGCTCTCACCGCCGCCGCCCTCGCGGCGGGCACCCTCTCGACGGCTCCGGCCGCGGGCGCCGCGCCCAAGGCACCCGTGCCCACGTTCCTGTCGGCGTCCCAGCTGCCGCCGCACCCGACGTCGTCCTGGACCGCGGGGCCGGTCACCGAGGGGTTCCCGGAGGCACTCGGCGTCTGCGTGAGCACGGAGGGCGTGCTCGACTACGACTACCGGCACCGGGAGTTCCGGACCGACCTCGACACCAGTGCCGTGCAACTGACCGTCGTGACAGGCACAGCAGCCCAGGCCAAGGCGCTGGCGAAGCACTACGACGACCTGATCCGCACCTGCGCCGACCGCCTCGAGGAGTCCTCGCCCGACATCGACGCCGAGGGCCGGGACTACGGCACGCTGCCGGTCGAGGAGGGCGCCCACGTCCGCGGCCTGAACACCGAGACGTCCTCGGGTGCCAACGACGTCGCCCTGCTGTCGGTCGGACGGGACGGCAGGACCGTCACCGTCGTCCAGTGGGGACAGATGGGCGACTTCGTGAACGCGCCCGTGACCGCCTTCAAGAAGACCACGACCACGGCCGTCAACAAGCTGTACTGACCAGCCGGCCACCACAGAGGTACGGGCCGTCCTCCCGCCACGGGGGTCGGAAGGACGGCCCGTACCGGTCACACCCGCTGGAGCGGGGGGCGGCCAGGTCCGCCCGCGAGGACGCCGTCGCCCGCAAGGACCTGTTCCTGGACCCGACTGCCCGCCGTAGGTACAGGCCGTGCCGCACACTGGGGCAGGTCCCGCTGAAGCAGGACCTCAACCACCAGGAGAGGAAGCGCAGATGGACGTGGGCTCGGTGCTCGGCCACGCGGGCCGGGTGGCGGTCGGCGTGGGCCGGCTCCTGTGGGCGGTGGTGACCGCGCCGACGACGGGCACGGAGGATGACGCCCGGGACGAGATCGACAGACTGGCGCAGAGGATCGAGGACGAGGTACCGGAGGAACTGCGGGACCGGGCGTGGGGTCTGGTCCTGCAGGCGCTGCACGAGGTGCCCCAGGAGATCGAGCAGTTGGTGGAGGAACACTCGGGGCCTGGCGACAAGGGGGCCGACGACCCGTCAGCTCCTTGAGTGAGTGCAGTCGTTGCGGACCACGTGCGGGATCTTGAGGCCATGAGCAGCCCATGGCAGGCTCATGCCGCATGATCGATGACTTCGCGAAGGACAATCTGCACGGGAGACTGCGGCGGGACCGCAAGGCGCTGCTCTGGAAACTCGACGGCCTGTCCGAGTACGACGCCCGCCGACCTCTGACAGCGACCGGAACCAGTCTCCTCGGCCTGGTCAAACACGTGGCCACCGTCGAGGCCAGGTACTTCGGCGAGGTCTTCGACCGTCCTTCCCCGGAACCGTTGCTCCGCTGGCAGGACTCCGACGGCAGCGATCTGTGGGCGGCCGAGGACGAGACCCGCGATCAGATCACCGGGTTCTACCGGCGCACATGGGAACACTCGGACGCGACGATCAACGACCTTCCCCTCGACGCCCCCGGCCACGTGCCGTGGTGGCCGTCGCCTCATGCCGACACGAACCTGTTCGCTGTCATGGTCCATGTCCTCGGCGAGACCATCCGGCATGCCGGGCACGCCGACATTCTGCGCGAGGGCCTCGACGGCCGGACCGGGTTGCGTGCCGAACACGAGGAGCAGATCGACGAGGAAGCCCGTGCGGCCTACTGCGCGAAGATCGAACAGGCCGCCAGGACAGCCGCGCCAGGCGGGGCCTAGAGAGGCCCGATCGGTGGCCAGTTCCTGACGGCAGCCGCTCGTTGTGGCCAACTGCGCTGTTACGTTGCTGCTCGAGCGAGGGGGAGAGCGGCACGTGGCATCGACGGCGTTTCGTATCGGCGGGGATCTCGAAGTGCGGCGGCTGGGGTTCGGGGCCATGCACCTGCCGACCGGACCGGGCCCCGTCCGCGAGGCATCTCTGGCGGTCGCGCGGCGAGCCGTCGAGCTGGGAGTCACGCTGATCGACACCGCGTATCTCTACGGCGGGGGAGCCAACGAGGAACTCCTGGCTGAGGCCCTGCACCCCTACCCCGATGACCTGCAGATCACCACCAAGGTCGGCGTCGCCCGGTCGGGCTCCTCGGGCGAGTGGAAGCTCGACGGGCGGCCGGTGATGCTGCGGGAGCAGGTCGAGCAGGCGCTCCTCCGGCTGCGGGTCGAGCGGATCGAGCTGCTGCAACTGCACCGCATCGACCCCGAGACGCCGCTCGCCGATCAGGTCGGCACCCTGCGGGACCTGCGGGCCGAGGGCAAGATCGGCCGGATCGGACTGTCCGAGGTCACCGTCGACGAACTGAACCAGGCACGGGAGATCGTCGACATCGCGAGCGTGCAGAACCGGTACAACCTGCTGGACCGTGAGCACGAGCCCGTACTCACGGCCTGCGAAGCGGCAGGGATCGCGTTCCTGCCGTGGCGCCCCGTCGCCTGGGGCGATTCAGGCGCGAGGGCCGAGGTCGCCTCCGTAGCCACCGCACTCGACGCCACCCCCACACAGGTCGCGCTGGCCTGGCTCCTCGGCCACTCACCCGTCATCCTCCCGATCCCCGGCACCGCTCGGATCGCTCATCTGGAGGAGAACCTCAGGGCGGAGCGTCTCGACATTCCCCCGCTGTACCGCGATCGACTCGACCGCCTGTCCGAAGGGGCATAGGGCCCCGTCTACCCGGCCGTGACCGAGGCGGGCGATCGACGGAATCGGACCTCGATGGAATCGGACTGCGACGGGATCGGACTTCGGCGGAATGCGCCTCCGGCCGCTCGCCCGTCCGGACAACAGCACAGCCGGCCACCGTGCTGCCCCTGACCCCGTCTCGTACCGTCTGCCATCGCGGTCGCCCACCGTCCGCAACGGATCTCCGACACCTGCGACGCCTCCGCCGGTACGGCCCGACGGCCTGAACCGATACCGGGATCAGGCCGCGATGAGCTCCTGCTCGCGGTCCGGCGTCGTGACCTTGAACTTCTTGTTCGGCAGCGAGAGCCGGAAGACCTTGTGCCACGCGGAGAACACCTGCTTGGGCAGCGGCCCGGAGACGTACTCCAGCTCGTACTTCTCGAACAGCGCGCGCACCTTCACGGCGACCTCGGCGTACCGGTTGCTCGGCAGGTCCGGGAACAGGTGGTGCTCGATCTGGTGCGAGAGGTTGCCCGTCATGAAGTGCATGGCCTTGCTGCCGCTGATGTTGGCCGAGCCCATCATCTGGCGCAGGTACCACTGACCGCGCGTCTCGCCCTTGATCGACCGGCGCTCGAAGACCTGCACGCCCTCGGGGAAGTGCCCGCACATGATCACCGAGTGGGACCAGAGGTTGCGGACCAGGTTGGCGGTGAACGTGGCGGCGAGCGTGGGGAGGAACGACGGGCCCGACAGCAGCGGGTGGATCACGTAGTCCTTGAGCACCTGCTTGCGGATCTTGCGACCCACGGCCTTGGCCCGCGCACGGAACTCGGGGTTCTTACGGCGGCGCTTGTGCAGGTTCTTGCCGAGCTCCAGGTCGTACGCCGCGATGCCGTACTCGAAGAAGCAGGCGTTGATGAAGTTCCACAGCGGCTGGCCGAGGTGGAAGGGGTGCCACCTCTGGTCCTCGTCGACGCGCATGATGCCGTAGCCGAGGTCGTTGTCCTTGCCGATCACGTTGGTGTACGTGTGGTGCAGTTCGTTGTGCGAGTGCTTCCACTGCTCGGCCGGAGAGACGTGGTCCCATTCCCAGGTGGTGGAGTGGATCTTCGGGTCCCGCATCCAGTCCCACTGGCCGTGCAGGATGTTGTGGCCGATCTCCATGTTGTCCATGATCTTCGCCACGGACAGACCGGCGGTGCCGATGATCCACGCGGGCGGGAAGATCGAGAACAGCAGCACGCCCCGGCTGACCAGCTCGAGCTTGCGCTGCGCCGAGATGACCTTGCGGATGTAGGCGGCGTCCTTCTCTCCGCGGTCGGCGATCACCTCGTCGCGGATCGCGTCCAGCTCGCGGCCGAGCTCCTCGATCTGCTCCGCGGTCAGGTGGGCGGTGGGGTCGATGGCGGTCAAGGTGCTCCTACCGTTCGATGTCGCAGGGGCCCGCCGCGGCGGACACGCAGGTCTGGATGAGGACGCCCGGCTCGGCCTCGGTGATCTCGCCGGTGCGCAGGTCGCGGACGGCGCCCGCCTTGAGCGGTGTGACGCAGCCGAAGCAGATGCCCATGCGGCACCCGGACGGCATGAGCACGCCCGCCTCCTCGCCGACGTCCAGCAACGGCGTGGCGCCGTCCGCGTCGACGGTCTTGCCCGTGGTGCTGAACGTGACCTCGCCGCCGCCTCCGTCCGTGGCGACGACGACGCCGGGGCGGAAGCGTTCGGTGTGCAGGCGCTCTCGGACGCCGTGCTCGGTCCAGTGCTGCTCGGCGGCGTCGAGCAGGCCCGCCGGCCCGCAGGCCCAGGTCTCGCGCTCGGCCCAGTCGGGCACGAGTTCGTCGAGACGGGCGATGTCGAGCATGCCGTCCGTGTCGGTGTGCAGCTCGGTGAGGCGCAGCTTCTTCCCCGCGACCAGGTCGTGCAGCTCCTTGCGGAAGATCACGTCCTGCGGCTGTGGTGCGGAGTGGACCATGACGACGTCGTCGAACCCGGTGTCGCGCAGCATGCCCATCACCGGCGTGATGCCGCTGCCGGCCGTCAGGTAGAGCACCTTGGCGGGCTTGGCCCGCGGTAGCACGAAGTCACCGGTGGCCTGGTCGAGCTGGATCAGCGTGCCCGGTGTCGCCCTGCGGACCAGGTGGTTGCTGACCTTGCCGTCCGGGATCGCCTTCACGGTGATCGTGACGCGGCCGTCCCGGCGGTTCGTCGGCGAGGTGAGCGAGTAGGCGCGCCACAGGCGCACCCCGTCGACATCGACCCCGATCCGCACGTACTGACCGGCCGTGTGGCCGCGCCAGCCCCGTCCCGGCCTGATCACGATGGTCGCCGCGTCCTCCGTCTCGGGGTGCACGGCCTCGATGCGCCCCCGCAGGTCGGCGCCCGCACGCAGCGGACTGACCAGGTCGAGGTAGTCCGACGGCAGCAGCGGCGTCGTGACCATCTCCAGCAGTTTCCACGCCCTGCTGCGGAGGGCTGTACTCGTCATGACTCCAGCTTGCTGTGCCGCAGGGCGTAAAGTCCTGACCGTAGGACGTGAATCTGGTCGACTGAATTGTTCGCAGGGAACAAAAACGTGAGCCATGCAATCCGGAGGGCCAGCGAACTGGCCCTGGATGAGACGACGGTCACCGCACTTCGGGCCGCGCTGAGATCCACCGCCGACGAGGTCGTCCAGGCGATCATCGACGAGGTCCCTCCCTACGCCAACGCCCTGTCGGGCCGCATGGGCGGCACCATCCGCCGAGCCGTCCGCACCGCGCTCGGGCACTACCTGGACCTCGCGAGCGGGAAGGCCACGGGCGGCGACGCCGGTGACGCCGCATACGAGCTGGGCCGCGGCGAGGTACGCGACGGCCGCTCGATGGACGCCCTGCTCGGCGCCTACCGCGTCGGCGCCCGGGTGGCCTGGCGATGCCTGGCGGCGGGTGCCGTACCCGCAGGTCTGCCCGCCGCGGAGGTCGCCAAGTTCGCCGAGCTGACCTTCGCCTACATCGACGAACTCTCCGCCGCGAGCGCGGCGGGCCACGCCGACGAACTGGCCGCCCGGGGCCGGGCTCAGGAGCGCCACCTGGAACACCTGGCCCGCGACCTCCTCACCGGGGCGAGCCCGGACGTGCTGGCGGCCTCTGCGCAACGGGCCGGGTGGCAGCCTCCGGCTTCGCTGACCGCGGTCCTGCTGCCGGCCGCCCAGGCCCGGCCCGTCTGGCGCGTGCTCGACCCGAGCACCCTGGTCCTGGACGATCTGCCGGACGCCTCGGGCGTGCTGTTCGTCCCCGATGCCGACCGACCACATCTCCTGAGACAGCTGACCGACCGCAGTGCCGTGGTCGGCCCGGCCCGGCCCTGGACGCAGGCGTCCGCTTCGTACGCACGAGCCGTACGCGCGCGCTCCCTCTCCTCCGATATCCGCGACACCGAGGACCACCTGCCCGAGCTGGTGCTGAGCGCCGACATGGACGCGTTCACGGATCTGCGTGCCCGAGCCCTCGCACCGTTGCGGACCTTGCCCGTCGCGACAGCGCGTCGGCTGGAGGAGACGTTGCGGGCATGGCTGCTGCACCAGGGCAGGCGGGACGAGGTGGCGGCGGCGCTGTTCGTCCATCCCCAGACCGTCCGGTACCGGATGTCGCAGCTGAGGGAGCTGTTTCCGGACCTCGCATCGCCGCACCGGGTCCTGGAACTGACGCTGGCGGTCGGTCTTCGGGAGAGCTGACACGGTCTTCGATCGTCCGCGCGCGGGCAGGGGCGCCCGTGCTGTGACCGCAGAGCCACGCCTCGTCGGGCCGGGAGGCGGGCGTCGACTGATCGACGGCCGAGTCACTGCTCAAGACGGCGAACCAGGAATGTCAGTCCCTCCGGGCTGCTCAACCGCACCACGCGATGATCGGTCTTCTCGGACCAGGTGGCCGAGTCCTGGCCGTGCTCCTGTGCGCGTACGACGACGCTGTCCAGATCCTCGACGTCGACCGCAAGGTCCCACTGCGGAACGGATGCATCAGGTCCACACGGAGCGACGAAATCGGCGCAGTTCAGAGGGGTCCCCTTCGTCGTCTCGTAGAAGTGCCGGGCTTCCTCGGGCCGGTCGCACGTCAGGACCATGCGGTGCGGGGCACCCGCCGAGTGGGACGGGAACTGCCATCCAGCGAAGTTGCGCGGCTGCCACAGGGAGAAGGCGGCACCTACCGGATCAATCAATGTCGCCATGCGCCCCTGATCGCCCGCGTCGAAGGGAGGTACGACAAGCCGAGCGCCGTTCACCGTTGCCACTTCGGCGCGGTGATCGACGTTGTCGACTGCCAGGTAGTAGGCGATGTGGGCGGGTGCTCCCGGTGCTAGACCGGGTTCGCCAGGTCGCTCACGCTGCCGATCAGGTGCCCCTGGACGGTTATCCTGGTGGCCTTTCGCCAGTCCTTCTCGTCCACCGCGAAGCGCCAGCCCAGTGTCTTCGAGAAGAACGTGGCGGTGCCGGCTGGGTCGCGGGTTTTGAGGTCCATCCAGCAGAACTCGTTCAGTGAACCCATACGCGTCGTCATCCTGTGCTCCTGTCGTCTCGATGCTGGGTATCGAGTGCTCAGACGCGCCGCAAGGGATTTTCGGCTGCGCTGCGTAGCAGGGCGGGCCACAACCCGATTCCTGCCACACCGATGCGAGCCTTTCTCTCGTCGTCAGGGCTGAGCGGCCAGGGATGACCTCCCACCCGTCGAGGGGGGCAGGCAGGCCAGGCCGATCTGATCGAACCGGTGGATCACCTCCCGCACAGGAGCGGATGTTCGTCCCGCTGTGGGACGTCAACGTCGGACGCCGCTTCTGTCGCTCGGCTGCAGAGCGGCCGTGTCGGCATGCCACTTGATCCTGATCCCGCGGCCGATGATGGCTACGCCTTGGTCCTGAGCCCGCGGCCGATGATGGCTACGCCGTTCGACTGCGCGCCGCCTCGTTCGGAGCCAGGAGTCACCGCTGCCGAAAGCCAGTTGAGACGGTGCTCATAGTGCGGAAGAGTCTGTGGTCATGGAGTTCTTCTGCTACCACCGTGACCGGCCCGGCTCCCTCGCCTTACGCGAGGAGTTGCTGGAGGAGCACTGGTCCTACATGGACCGGTACGCCAAGGAGCTGATCGCTCGTGGTCCGACTTTCGCCGATGACGGCGAAACACCCACCGGCAGCGTGCACATCGTGAACCTGCCTGATCCCGCCGCCGCCCGCACGTTCGCCTTCGACGAGCCCAACTACCAGGCCGGCGCGTACCGGGACGTGCTGCTGCGCCGGTGGCGCAACGTGCTGGGGCGCACCATGTGGGACTTCCCCGGCGGCCGGACCGAAGGCAACCGCTACCTGGTGCTCGGCCTCGGCGAGGGCCCGGCCGCCGACCTTGCCCTGCCGGCCGACCGGGACGAGCTGGTTGCGTACGGGCCGTTGCTGTCCGATGACGGCAACACCTGGCTGGGGACGGCGGTGCTGCTCAGGGCCCCGGACCCGGACACGGCGCGAGCCGTCCTGACCGTGGGCCGGTATGCGGACATCGAGGTCCACGACTGGGAGTTCGGCGGGCGTCGATGAGCCACGGAGGCGCAGGGTTGATGTCCTCTCCGGTCCGCATCGACCTGGCACAGGAGCGGTGACGATGACGATGCGGGCGGTATCACTGGTGGGCGGGCCGGTGGAGTTCCGGGGGGCGCTGGACCTGGTGACCACGCCGGCAGGGGTGATGCCGCGCCGGTTGCCCGCCTGGACCAAGGACCAGTACCAGGACCCGTCGGTCTACGGGGTGACCGTGATGCCTTCAGGAGTGCGGCTGGTGTTCCGCACCGATGCGCGCGCACTGGAGTTCGATGTCCTGACCACCACCGGCCAGCTCGACTCCGACACCCACCCTCGCCCGACCGGGATGCTGGAGTTGCTGGTGGACGGCGTGTTGGCGGGGCGTCAGCAGTCGCCGGTGGGCAACGTGCTGCGGATGACGGGCCCCGGGGCCGTACAGCGACTCATCCAGGGCGAACCGGGGACCGTACGGTTCGACGGGCTGTCGGCCGACATGAAGAACGTCGAGTTGTGGCTGCCCCAGCAGACCCCGACGGAACTGGTGGCACTGCGCGCCGACGGCGACGTGCTGGCACCGCTGCCGGACGGCCGACGCCGCTGGGTGCACCACGGCAGTTCCCTCAGCCACTGCATCGAGGCTGACGGCCCGACCGGAACCTGGCCGGTGGTGGCAGCCGCACACGGCGGGGTGGAGGTGATCAACCTCAGTCAGGCGGGCAACGCGCTGCTGGACCCCTATGTCGCCCGTACGATCCGCGATACACCCGCCGACCTGATCAGCCTCAAGGTGGGCATCAACATCGTGAGCCTGTCCGCCTTCCGGCTGCGGACGTTCGGCCCGGCGGTCCACGGGTTCCTGGACACGATCCGGGACGGACACCCGGACACCCCACTGCTGCTGATCTCTCCGGTGAGCTGTCCTGTTCTGGAGGAGTGCCCCGGCCCGACCACGACCGGCCCGAACGGCAGGCTCGCTGCCCTGGGCGACCCGGCCGACGTGGCCGGCGGGGCATTGTCGCTGGCGGTGGTCCGTACCGAGCTTGCCCGGATCGTTGCGGTACGACAGGCGTCCGATCCCCACCTCCACCATCTCGATGGACGCGAGCTGCTCGGCCCGGACGAGGTTGACGACCTGGGCGACGGCCTTCACCCCACCGCCGCCGCCTACCGTCGCATGGGCAAGCGATTCGCAGCCCACGCCTTCGTGGCCGATGGCCCCTTTCGCTGACTGAGCAGGGCTCCACACCCTGCCCCGGGTGTGGAGCTTCTGCGTACCGTTCGCACCCTCTCAAGCGCACGAACTCGCGGCTGTCCGGCTGACCCCGCCTTACCGCACAGGGCACCTCCCTGCTCGTCGATCTCTTCTCTTTCATGCTGTTGCCACAGCGTTCACAGTCGGTTGCCGCACAGTCCACAACCCCTACCACCACCTTGTGAGGGACCGTCGCACGGACGAAAGATCTCACATAGCTGAATGTGCCCGTCAGTACGAGGACAATGAGCAGGTCGGGTGCGTCGGCACGCTCCCCCGAGGGGATCCGCGCGGACCGCGTCAGCGGCGGGAGCATCAGTCCCAGACCGGTCAGCAGCGGGACCTGCATCCACCAACGGAAGGAACCGAGCATTCCGGCGACCGGTCGGTGCGCCGTCCCCCGGGGCCGCCACACCCCTGCCGCGCCGACCAGCGCCGACAACAGGGCGGTCCCCACGACCACCGCCGCGCACAGGCTCAACGCGGGCAGTGACCGGGCCGGATACCAGGTGAACCCGAGCAGTCCGCTCCCGGACAGCCAGGGTTCCACGAGCGCGTACCGCGCGAGGTATCGGAGAGGGCACGTCGACAACAGGTCGTACGGACCCCGGCCAGGCCGCACAACTCGGCCAACCTGTACGCCTGTTCTCGTGTCACGGGTCAGAGGCACCCAGCACTCTTGATCGTCTTCTGTCCGGCGCCCAGGCGTGACGCCGATCTCACCGAGACCGACCTGCGTAAGGCGAATCTGCGCAAGGCCGTCGCCCACGACGTGGTCTTCCACCGCGCCGACCTCCGCCTGGCCGACCTGCGCGGCACCGACCTCAGCACCGCCAACCCTGTCGAAGCACACCTGACCGGCGCTAGGGCGACCGCGATCCTGATCTGCCGCGCGCCCTGCCCTGGGTGACCGCGCCGGGCCGGGCCCGCGCTGCCGGGTCCCGTTGCTCCGGGCGGCGTCGAGCGGCCCCTCGCCCCGAATCACCACCGGACATGGAAGAGGGCAAGGAATTCTCTCCTCGCCCTTCTCAACGTATAGCGCACCGGGGGGCTTGCCGCAAGGCCCGGGTGATGCCGCAAAATCATCGGCCGAAGCCACAACCTGCGGAAATGAGGGCCTTCACGTGCGTGTGCTGTCGACGTACCGGGGACGCGACGACGTCGGATCAGGGGTGGGCACGGTGCGGCTGTCGAGAGGGGCCGCGCCGACGAAGCGATCGGACGGTGCAGTGTGATGGGACACGACAGCTGCGGAGGAACGGCGATGAACGGGCCGTACGTGTGGAGTCTTCACGACGTCGACGAGAAGCAGGTCGCGGCCGTCGGCGGCAAGGGCGCGAACCTCGGCGTACTGTCGCGGATCGAGGGTGTCCGTGTGCCGGCCGGATTCTGCGTGACGACCGAGGCCTTCCGGCACATCATGGCGCAGGCGCCGTCGATGGACGAACGGCTCGATCGGCTGTCCCGTCTGGGCCCGGAGGACGGGGAGGCGATCCGCACGCTGAGTGCGGAGATCCGCCGGACCATCGAAGGGATCGCCGTTCCGGACGAGTTGGCGCACGCGATCGCCGCCGCGCTCGCCGAGCTGGGCGAGGGGACCGCCTGCGCCGTTCGCTCCAGCGCGACGGCGGAGGACCTTCCGACGGCGTCCTTCGCCGGCCAACAGGACACGTATCTGAACGTCGTGGGACCGGTGGCGGTTCTCCGCCACGTCAGCCGGTGCTGGGCCTCGCTGTTCACCGAGCGCGCCGTGGTGTACCGCCGACGCAACGGCATCGACCACCGAACGGTTCACATGGCCGTGGTCGTGCAGCACATGGTCGTCCCCGAGGCCTCCGGCATCCTGTTCACGGCCGACCCCGTCACCGGCAACCGCAAGGTCGCCACCGTGGACGCCGGCTACGGCCTCGGCGAGACCCTGATCTCCGGCCTGGTGACCCCGGACGTCTTCAGGGTCCGTGACGGCGAAGTCGTCACGAGGACGATCGCCGTCAAGCCCCGGGCCCTGCACGCCCTGCCGGCCGGCGGCACGCAAGAGGTTGCCGTCGACCCGGAGCGGCAGGAGCAGCCGGCGCTGACCGACGCACAGGCGGTCCGGCTCGTCACGATCGGGCGGCGGATCGAGGCGCACTTCGGCCGCCCGCAGGACATCGAATGGTGCCTGGTCGACGGCGACTTCCGGATCGTCCAGAGCCGACCGATCACGACGCTGTTCCCGGTCCCCGTCCGGGAGACCGGCGACCGGGAGAACCGCGTCTACGTCTCCGTCGGCCACGGGCAGATGATGACCGACGCCATGAAGCCCCTGGGGCTGTCGATGTGGCGGCTGACGGCCATGGTCCCGATGCACGAGGCAGGAGGGCGGCTGTTCGTCGACGTCACCCCGCGTCTGGCCTCGCCCGCGAGCCGCGCCGGTCTCCTGGACGTGATCGGGAGGGGCGATCCGCTGACCAGGGACGCCCTGGAGACCGTCCTCGAACGCGACGACTTCGTGACATCGCTCCCGGACGCGGCTCCCGGCGGACCGCCGGTCGGCGGTGCGTTCGACCCGACCGAGACCGATGCGTCCGTCGTCGCCGAACTGATCGGCCGCAGCCAGGCGTCCGTCGCCGCCCTGGAGCGCGACCTCCGCACGAAGAACGGGCCGGCGCTGTTCGAGTTCCTGTCGGAGGCCTTCGAGGAGCACAAGCGCGTCCTCAGCGATCCGTTGAGCACCCGGGCCATCATGGTGGCGATGGAGGGCACCTGGTGGCTCAACGACAGGTTGCAGGAGTGGCTGGGGGAGAAGAACGCGGCCGACACGCTCACGCTGTCCGCCCCCGACAACATCACGTCGGAGATGGGACTGGCGCTGCTCGACGTCGCGGACGTGATCCGCCCGCATCCGGAGGTGGTGGCGTTCCTGGACGGTGTCCGGGACGAGGAATTCCTCGACGAGCTGCCTCGGCTCACGGGCGGGGCCGAGGCGCGTGACGCCATCGAGACGTACCTCGACCGGTACGGCATGCGCTGCGTCGGCGAGATCGACATCACGCGACCGCGTTGGCGCGAGAGCCCCACCACGCTCGTGCCCGTGATCCTCGACAACGTCAGGAACATCGAGCCCGGCGCCGCCGCGCGGCGCTTCGAGGAGGGCCGGCGGAAGGCGGAGCAGAAGGCGGTCGAGGTGCTGTCACGTCTGCGCGCCCTGCCGGACGGTGACCGCAGGGCCGACGAGACGCGGCGGATGATCGATCAGGTCCGTTCCTTCATCGGGTACCGGGAGTACCCCAAGTACGGCATCATCTGCCGTTACTTCCTCTACAAGCAGGCCCTGCTGCGCGAGGCTGGACGCCTCGTCCGGGCCGGTGTGCTCGCCGCGGAGGAGGACGTCTTCTATCTCACCTTCCAGGAGTTCCACCAGGTCTCGCGCTCGAACCGGGTGGACGACCGGCTGATCCAGCAGCGCAGGGACGCGTTCCGGTCGTACCAGGCGCTGACGCCGCCCCGGGTCCTCACCTCGGACGGCGAGGCTCTCTCCGGGGCGTACCGGCGCGACGACGTGCCGGCCGGCGCCCTGGCCGGCCTTCCGGTCTCGGCCGGTGTCGTGGAGGGAAGGGCCCGCGTCGTCCTCGACATGGCGCAGGCCGATCTCGAGACGGGCGACATCCTGGTCACCACCTACACCGATCCCAGCTGGTCGCCGCTCTTCGTCGGCATCACGGGCCTCGTGACAGAGGTGGGTGGGCTGATGACCCATGGAGCGGTGATCGCCCGGGAGTACGGACTGCCGGCCGTCGTGGGCGTGGAACAGGCCACTCGGCTGATCCGGGACGGGCAGCGGATCCGTGTGCACGCGACCGACGGGTACGTCGAGATCCTGTCCTGACCGATCCGACGCCCCCGGCAGCCATGTGATGGCGGCCTGTCGCAGCGGCCGCACCTGGTACGCCGGGGGCGTCAACGGCCGTACGACATCCATCTGGCCGGGCAGGACTCCGCGGCCGCCGGGTACACCGCACCGGCGGCGAGGCGCAACAGCTCACCGTCGCCCTGCGAGCTGAAGGCCGGGCGGGCCACCGCGCGGCTGTTCAGGGAGACCTCCGCGAGCGACGGCCCTTGGCGGGCAGCCCTTGGTGCACGGCTCGCGGCCGGCATCGGACACGGCTCCGTTCGGCGGATTCCTGCCGATGATCTGCGAGCGTCCAGCGGCAGGGACCGCGGAACGCCTCCTCCCGGGCGGATGGAGCCGCGGGCCATGACCGGCCGTGGGCCCTGGGGCCGATCTGGTCGCCCTGCGTCACGGCGTCGGCAGTTTGCTGTGTTGCACGTGCTCGACCAGAAACGGCAGGACCATGTCGGCCATCTCGTCGGGTACTTCCTCGGCGAGGTCATGTCCGGCGTCGAAGACGTGCCCGATGACGTCATGGGCCATGAGCCGCATCTGGGACTCGTTGCGGTCGCCCAGGAAGGCCGAACCGCCGAGCGCCAGTGCCGGGATCTCCAGCTTCTCCCGCGCGGCCTGCCGGTTCTGTTCGGCGTCGACGAGCATCGCCCGGTATATCGAGAGCATTGCGCGGATGCCGCCCGGCATGGAGTAGCAGCGCACGGGTTCGTCGATCGCGTCGGGGGTGGCGGTGTCGGGCTGGCTGCGCTCGAACTTGATAGGTGATCAGCTCGCGCTCGTGCCCGGCGATCAGCATGCTCGAGATTTCACACCGAGGGGAAGCCGATCGGATGCCATGTCCAGCCGTCGTCCAGGATCCGCGCACCGTCGGGGCTCACATATAGGGCGCCGTGGAAGTAGTCGAGGTGATGCTCCGGCGTAGCACCGCGCTCTGCGGGCTCAGGGTGGGACCGATCGGTCAGCAGCAACTCCGTGTGCGCGTCCGACACATCAAGTCGGTTCCATTCCGTGCGGTGGATCACGACGCAGCGCCCGCGGCTCTGTCCGAACGCCAGCGAGAACGGCACTGTCTCCTCGTGGCAACCGTCGTTCTCCAGGGCCGGCGTGACCTTGCCGGTCCACAGGTCGATCACCTCTCCGAACCGCCCGTAGTCGTTCACCACTGCGGCGAACCTGGCGTCGTGTGAGGCGTGCAGACGTCTGCGCAGCCGGCGGTCGTTCCATGGTTCGTGGTCGGGCTCAGCCGAAACGGTCGTGGTCGTGACGGCCTCGTGCTCACCCGTTGCCGCGTCCCAACGGCTGATCGTGCCGTCTTCCCCCAGCACCGGCCACGCCGGGCGCTCGCCGTCGGGCACCGGCGCCAGATCGGCGACCACTCCCAGGCGCGCTGGCGCCGTCACCTCATCGACGGCGTCATAGCCCTCCGTCATGCTGCCCCCCGAGCCCCGAAACCCACCAGCCCCGAAACCCCACCAGCCCCGAAACCCCACCAGCCCCGAGACCCCACAGCCCCCGAACCGAACCGACAGCATAGACGGGCGCGTTGCAGCTGGCCGGGGCCAGGCCGCTGCTCGGCGGGTGCACCGTCGCCGGCCGCACCTTCAATGCCCATACCCCTCCGCCCGGGCCCGGACGACCAGACGGCGCGAGGCTGCGGGCCGGTCGACCGGGTCTGACGGCGGGGCTCAGCCGCCCCGGCGGCCGGTGCCTGTTCCGGTGAGCACACGGATCTCCATCTCCGCGTAGTCCGCTGCCCCTCCTCGGCGTCGGCGGTCGAGCACCGAGCCGGCCCAGGCGAGCAGGAAACCCGCGGGAATGGAGAGGAGACCGGGGTTTCGCAGCGGGAACACCGCGAAGTCGGCATCGGGCAGCAGAGCGGTCGCATTGCCCGAGACCGCCGGGGACAGCGCCGTCAGCGCCATGGCGACGAGCAGGCCGCCGTACATGCTCCAGACCGCTCCCTGCGTCGTGAAACCCTTCCACCACAGGTTGCAGAGCAGTGCCGGCAGGATCGCGGATGCCGCGATGGCGAAGGCGAGGCTGACCAGGAAGGCGATGTTGAGATGCTGGGCGAGCATCGACAACGCGATCGCCGCCACGCCGATCAGCCCGACGCCCCACCGCGCCACGGTGAGTTCGCTCTTCTCGGACGCTCTGCCCCGCATGATCGTCGCCCCGTAGACGTCGTGGGCCAGGGCCGCCGCCGCGGTGAGGGTGAGCGCGGCGACGACGGCCACGATCGTGACGAACGCGACGCAGGCGACCACGGTGAGCAGGAGCGGCCCGCCCAGGCGCTCGGCCAGCAGGAGCACGGCGGTATTGCCGGAGGCGGCGTCATCCGCGATGCTCTGCGAGCCGATCAGCGCCGCGGAGCCCAGGCCCGTCACGACCTCGAACAGGGTGAAGACGATGACCAGGCAGGCTGCCCACCCGGCCGACCTGCGGGCTCTGCGTCCGCTGGAAACCGTCCCGATACGCATCAGGACGTGCGGCAGGGCCGCCGCTCCCAGCACGAACGCCAGTTGCAGGCTGAGCGAGTCCATCTTGCTGGTGCGGTCGTGGAAGCGGATGCCGGGTTCCAGGAAGGCGTCACCGAAGCCGCTCCGAAGGACGGCGGCGTCCAGCAAACGGGCCGGGCTCCAGCCGAACTCCGACAGGACCGCCAGAACGACGAACAGGCCGGTGGCGAGCAGGACTACGGCCTTGATGCCCTGGACCAGGGTGGCGGCGCGCATGCCGCCGATCACGACGTAGAGGACCATCAGCAGACCGAGGCCGGCCACGACGATCCGCTGGGCGCCGTCCCCGTCGATGCCGAGCACTGTGGCCGCGAGTGCTCCGGCGCCGACGAGCTGGGCGGTCAGGTACAGCAGACAGACGACCACGCTCGTGACACCGGCCGCCAGGTGCGCCGGCCGGGCGTGCAGGCGTAGGGCGAGGGAGTCGCCGATGGTGAAGCGTGCGGTGCTGTGGTACGGCTCGGCGACCAGCAGCACCAGGACGGACCAGGCGACCATGGGTGCCAGTACGTAGGCGATCCCGTCGTAACCGGTGAGCGCGATCAGACCGGGATTGCCCAGCATGCCCGCCGCGGACATGTAACTGCCGAAGATGGCAAGCCCGTTGACGGCCGACGGCAACCGCCGCTGGCCGAGGTAGTAGCCGCTCAGCTCGTCCTTCTCGGGGAGCATCGACCCGATCGAGAGGAGCAGCGTACAGACGACACAGAGGCCGAAGACGGCGAGCAGCGGAAAGGCACCGCCGGAGTCGGAGAGCGCGAGGACGGAGTTCACCGGTGGCTCTCCAGATACGGGAAGGACGCGCGGTGACGCTTGACGAGGGGCTCCAGACGCCTTCCGGCATACCGTGCGTACCACAGGACCGCCCAGCCGGTGAACACCACTTGCGCCAGGACCAGGGTGAGCCCGATGTTGAGGGGCCCGGCCCAGTCGATCGCCATGACACCCGGTGCCTCATTGGCCAGGACGACGCCTGACATCTGGGCGACGACGACCGCGGCGGCGACCCGCGCCGGGCGACGGCGGGCGGCACGCAGTTCACGCAGCGCGGTGGTCTGCCGGGAACCGGGGTACGACTGTGGGGCTGGGTGACCTGACGAGGACGGCGAAGGCATGCGGGGAGCCGTGGGGGAGGCCGCGCCCGGTTCTTCCCAGGCTGCCGGCAACGCAGGAGGCTCGGCGTCGGCGGGGAGGCCGTCGTCCAGGGTCAGATGCCGGGCCATGTCGAGGGCCCAGTCTCTTCGTCTGGCCCGGACGACGTACTCGGAGGCGTCGGCACGGAGCGTGGACTGCCGGTACAGCTGCGAGAGTTCGGCCGGCCGGCCGGCGGCCGCCTGGGCGCGGAAGACCGCCTGCCACAACTCGGTGGCGGAGTACTGCTGTTCGTGGTCGAGGGCACTGAGATAGAGCGCGGCAGCCGCAGGAGGGTCTTGATCGGAAAAGAGATCGCGGGAATCCATCGGTCGTCCTCGGCAGGAAGTGTCACGGATGGGGAGAGCGCGGCGGACGAAGGCTTGTGGCCACACGGCTCCTCCCGACTCGTAGCCGAGGAACCGACGTCGACGACGAAGACACTCGGCAGCGAATGACACCGATACGGACCGGGCATGCCCCGAAACCGTGCACACGGTTCGCCGGCCGAGCCGTCCCGGGCCCCACCGCCGTCCTTGCTTCGTCGGCCCCTACCGTGCCGCAGTGATCAATGGGCCGACAAGTCGGGAACGGCAACGATGTGAGGTACTTGCGTGCGTTGTGTTCACCCACACCCGCCCCCCTCGCGGGGCGGTCGGCCGCAAGGGGAGTGGAGGCGGGCTGCGTGATGGACGCCCTCCTCATCGCGAACGGAGTGGGGCGTACATCGCCCACGAGTCGCGGACGGGCAGGTGACGCAACAGCGGTGACCTGCGCCTGCCCGAGAGCGGTTGCCCGCTGGAGAGGGACCTGTCGCGACGTCGCGGAGATCCGTCAGAAGGGCCCTAGTCCTCCAGGCGAACCGGCATCAGAAGCGAGAAGGCGTGCTCGTCGTCGGGCCTGCGGATCGCGAGCGGCGCCGTGGGCACGCCCAGCTCCAGGACCAGCTCGTCGCGGGCACCGGCGGTGAGCGCGTCCAGCAGGTACGTGCGATTGACGGCCACGTTGTCCTGGTCGTCGTCATCGTCGGCGCAGACGATCACGGTCCCGTTCTCCGCCACCCGGAGCACACTCAGGTCGTACGGCTCGCCGTCCCGCTCACGCCTCTCGCCCTCGCGGACCGGGCCGGTCTGCAATGCCTGGCGGAAGGCCGCCGTCCCGACGCGGGCCCGGCGACCGGCCGGGAGGCGGACGAGGCGACGGTAGTCGGGGAACTCGGCCCCGAGGCTCTGCCCTGCCACCTGCCGGTCCGCGGTCTCGAGCGTCACCCGGTCACCGTCCACGATGAGCTGGGCGGGCCCCTCGCCGGTCAGCAGGGCACGCATCGCGTCGGCGAGCGGAAGGGGCACCACCACCTGCGTCCGGGGCCCGGCGTGCCCGGTCGTACGTGCCTGTGCGACCGCCATACGGTAGCGATCGGTGGCCACGAGGCGGAGCAGCGCTCCTTCGAAGTCGAACAGGATCCCGCCGAGCATCGGCAGCTCCGCGTCGGTACCGGCGGCGAAACGGACCGCGTCCAACGCGGCGGCCACCTCCGGGGCGGGTACGGAGAACCGGGCGGTGGCGGTGTGAAGCGAGGTCATGGGGGTTGTCTCCCTGCGGTCGAGTTGGGCTCGGAGGGTGGAGAACTCACTGCGGGCATCGGACAGCCCCAGCTCGAGCCGGCGAAGGTGCGCCTCAAGAAGACCGCGCACCAGTTCCGTGTCCGCGCCGCCCCAGGCCGCCAGGACGAGCCGGATGTCGGCCAGCGGCATGCCCGCCCGACGCAACCGGGCCAGCAGCCGGGCCTCCACGAGCTGCTCAGGCTCGTACCAGCGGTACCCGCTCACCGGGTCCACCCAGGCGGGTACCAGCACTCCGGCACGGTCGTAGAACCTCAGGGCACTCACCCCGAGCCCGCTGTCCCGGGACATTTCTCCAATGCTGCGCATCTCGCTCTCCACACCCGGGACTCTGGTGCCTCGACCATGTCGAGGGTCAACCTCGGTCCCTGCCCCTTTCCCGATCAGGTGGGACAGTCGGCGAGCGTGGTGGCCGTGCCCCAACGGATCATGAGATAGCCCGACCCGCCGATCTCCGCCACGGCGTAGCGCGTGTACGGCCAGCCGGTGCCCGCACTCTGCCGCTGCTTCACCAGGGCGCGGCACGCCTCACCCGCGGCCATATCGGCCCAGGTCTCGACCTGCTCCTGGTTCCACATCAGGTAGTCCGACCACACGTACATGGCCGAGTGCGCAGGGTCGAAGCCCACCTTGATCTCATCATGGCCGAGGACCTGGCCGGTGCCGAGCGTCGGCCGCATCTCGTTGCTCCGCGCGATGACCTTCTTGGCGGCGCGGTCCGCGACCCGGATCTCGTCGCCGTCGGTACTCGGGACCATCGCCTGCCCGAGGCCGTCCGCGTCCGGCTCCCATTTCGGCTCGGTGTCCGACTCGGTGCCGTCGCTCTGGGCTGTGCCGTCCTCGGCGGCCGACCGACACCGCTCGTCGGCGACGAAGTCCTCCTGCCACGTCACCTGCGGGTCGCGTCCCGCCTCCTCCCGCACCGTGACGTAGGTGCGATACGGCAGATCCGGGTGGACGTCGAGAACCACATCGCGCAACGAGAGACACATCGCTCTGGCGATCTCCGTCTCGGCGATCAGCGTTCCGTGCGCGTCGCTGTCCAGGCTGTACGAGAAATAGACCTCCCGGCGTGCCTCATGGAACGTCACGCTTCCCGGCACGAGTTGGACGTCGCTCATCTCCCCGGACAGAACACCTTGGTCGTGCAGTACGGACCGTGCCACGTCGTGTTCGTCCTGACCCTGAGCCGTACGGGCCTCGGCCCAGCTCACCGCGCTCGCCGCGCCGTCGCTCACCACCTTGCCCCGCTCCGCCGCGGTTCCCGCCTCACCGGTCTTCACGGACTGCGGCCCGGACCCGGCGGACGCGGAGGGTGAAGCCGATGACACGCGATTCCCGTCCTCGGCGGTGTCGCGCATCAGGGCCGTCACTCCGCCGGCGAGAGCGCCGATCACCGCCGCCGCGACGACCACGGCACCCACCCGCCGCCTCGCCGACCGGCCCGGCGGCACCTGCCAAACCGGGTCCTCCCCGGCCGGCACGTCCCACAGCTGGGCGACCACGTCCCCGGCCTGGGTCGGCAGCGCGTCGATGCCCACGACCTGAGTTGCCTGGGAGGCCAGCAACGCCCCGCACAGCCGGGCCACTTCGGTGGCCGCCGGACGGTCCGCCGGTTCCTTCGACAGCGCCGTCTCCAGGATCGGGCGCAAGGACGTGGCGACGCCGTCCAGGTCCGGTTCCCCCGACATGACGCGGAACGCGACCACGTCGGGCGCGCCGGCGCCGAAGGGCAGCCTTCCGGTCGCCGCGTAGGCCACGAGCGCGCCCCACGCGAAGATGTCGCCCGCCGGGCCGGCGGTGCCCTGCCGGTACTGTTCGGGGCTGATCCAGCCCGGTGTCCCGGTCATGACTCCGGTACGGGTGACACTGGTGCCGTCGGAGGCGTGCGCGATACCGAAGTCCAGAACGCGGGGGCCGACGGGCGTGAGAATGACGTTCTGCGGCTTCACATCGCGGTGCACCACGCCGACGGCGTGGATGGCGGCCAGGGCCTGCGCGGTGGCCGCGGCGAAAGCGTACAAGCTCCCGTCGGAGAGCTGCCCCCGCTCGTGCACGTGCTGGTCCAGGGTCGGGCCCGGGACGTAGGCGGTGGCCAGCCACGGGGTCGCCGCATCGGTGTCCGCCGCGAGCAAGGGAATCAGATACGGGCCGGTGACACGGGACGACAGAGCCACCTCACGTGCGAAACGGGCCCTGAACTCCGGCTCCTGCGCCTGCTGGGGATGGATCACCTTGACCGCCACGCGCGTGCCGTCGGACGCGACGCCGGCATGGACGGTCCCCATGCCGCCCGCGCCCAGTCGGCCGACGATGCGGTACGGACCTATGCGGGAGGGATCGCCGGGACGGGCCGGTTGGACTCTTCCGCCGGAGCCGATTGCGCTCACGCGTACTTCCTTGCACTGAGGAGCGGCCTGGACCAGGCCGACAGGGGGTGACGGATCGACAGAGTGGTGTGCCTGCGAGACGACCGACGGCCAGCGGGCGGACGAGGTGTCGAGCGCGCCCAACGGCAGCTCCGCGAGCCCGCAACCGCAGCGAACACCGGCAGCCGCATGCGCGCCCGCGTCAGCGGCCGCCGCAGTCGCTGCTGCTTTGGACTTTCCTCCGGGCCCGGTCGGCTGCCCCAGATGTCACCATTCATCGCATCATCGTGCCTGATCCTGTACCGCGCGATGGCGCGAACAGCGCTATTGCACGCGCCGGTTGCGGGCACGTGGCAACGCGGAGTCGATCTCCTCGTAGATCTCAAAGTGGACAGCAGCCCGGCCGGTCGCCCCCTCTGCGGCTTCGAGGCCCCGCATTGCCGCTGTGTGGGACAGTCACCGTCGATGCGCGACGGGGTCGAACCGGCGGGACCGCGGGCCGCTCTGACGGACACACCGACGCTGAGGGGCAGCGCGGGGACACGCTCTCGCAGGCTCGTCGTCAGATCCGGTTCGCATACGCCGGACTATCCGGTTCCTGACACAACTCCGGCCCCCCAACATGGTGTTGAGGGGCCGGATTTCGTAGCGCGGGCCGGATTTGAACCAGCGACCTCTGGGTTATGAGCCCAGCGAGCTACCGAGCTGCTCCACCGCGCGTCGATGTGTGCCCAGCGTACGCCATAAGGCTGCGCTGCGCCGGGATTTACTGCCAGGGCACCGCGGGAGCAGGTGGTGCGACGTTCCGGCAGGAGATTCGAAGCTCTCAGGACAAAGGTCATCGACGAGGGCTGGCAGGCTGCACTTCGGCAGTCCCCCGCCTGGCCCCAGCCCCAGTAGGCGCGCCGTGCCCGCCCTCGTCCACACGGCCACCGTGCCAGGCCCCGATGGCGCAGCGGGGGTACCGGACCGAACCGACCGTTCAGGTTGGTCGGTTCGGTCCGGCGTCCGCCGTCCGCCGTCCGCCGTCCGCCGTCCGTGCCTCGGGTTCAGACCGTCGCCGGCTGTGCGGGCAGCACGTGGTCGCCGACCTTGTCCGTGCTCAGGCAGAGTGAGCAGACCATCGCGTCGTGGGTGGCGCAGGCGGCCAGGTCGGGGCGCTCGTAGGGCTCGTGGCAGACGTGGCAGCCGTACGTCGTGGCGCTGGGGTTGCCCTCCGCGTCGAGCAGCGGTTCGTCGATACCGTCGTCGGTGCGGCGCAGGTAGTACTTGCCCTTGGTGGCGACGGCCATCAAGGGGGTGAGGACGAAGGCGATGACCGCGGCGGCGACGGGGGAGTAGGGCTGGAGGGTGTCGCCCAGGCCGTGGAAGTACATGGCGATGGACAGGCCTGAGGCGGCGAGGAAGGCCACGACACCGACCGGGTTGACGGCGTAGAGCATGCCGCGGCGGAACTCGGGCTGGAGCGGGGAGAGCTTCAGCAGGTACTTGTTGACGCCGATGTCGGTGGCGACGGTGACGACCCAGGCGATGGCGCAGTTGGAGTAGAAGCCGAGGATGCTGTTGAGGAAGCTGAACATGTCCGCTTCCATCAGGGCCAGCGCGAAGCCGAGGTTGACCAGGACGAAGACCATGCGGCCGGGGTAGCGCTTGGTGACGCGGGTGAAGGAGTTGGTCCACGCGAGAGAGCCGGAGTACGCGTTCGTCACGTTGATCTTGATCTGGCTGATGACGACCAAGGCCACGGCGAGCGGCAGGACCAGCCACGACGGCATCATCGTGTCGAACGCGCTGCGGAACTGCTGGATCGGCTCGGGCGCCGCCTCCGGTCCCACCTCGGCCAGGATGTACACGGCGAGGAAGACACCGATGGCCTGCTTCAAGGCGCCGAGGACGACCCAGCCGGGACCGGCCATGATCACAGCGGTCCACCAACTGTGCTTGTTCGCCTCGGTCTTGGGCGGCATGAAGCGCAGGTAGTCGATCTGCTCGCCGATCTGGGCGATGAGGGAGAGGCAGACGCCCGCGCCCAGCAGAACGGAGGCGGTGTTGACGCCGCCTTCGCCGTCGGTGCCGGCGTAGGAGAGGAAGCGGTCGACGGTGCCGGGGTCGGTGGCGACCAGGTGGACCAGCGGGGCGACCATCAGGATCAGCCAGATCGGGGTGGTCCACACCTGGAGCTTGCTGAGGGCCTTCATGCCGTAGATGACCAGGGGGATGACCATGAGGGTGGAGACCAGGTACCCGAGCCACAGTGGCAGGCCCAGGCCCAGCTTGAGGCCCTGCGCCATGATCGAGCCTTCACGAGCGAAGAAGATGAAGGTGAAGCTGGCGAAGATGACGCTGGTGATGACCGAGCCGTAGTAGCCGAAGCCGGAGCCTCGGGTGATCAGATCCAGGTCGATGTTGTAGCGGGCGCCGTAGTAGGCGAGCGGGAAGCCGGTGACGAAGATGACGACGGCCGCCACCGCGATGGCGAGGAGCGCGTTGCCGGTGCCGTGGGCCAGGCCGATGCCTGCGCCGATGGAGAAGTCGGCCATGTAGGCGATGCCGCCGAGGGCTGTCGTCGCCACGACCGTCGGGGTCCAGCGCCGGTAACTGCGGGGCGCGAAACGGAGGGTGTAGTCCTCCAGGGTCTCCTTGGTCGCCTGGCTCTTCTCTGCGGTCTTGGAGGTCTCGGAGTTCTCGGAGGGGGGTGGGGTGGCAGCGGTCGGGCGTGAGGCTGTGGCGCTCATGGGCGGCCCTTCAGGGGTGGGGGGGGAGGGGAGCGGTAAGCAGTCCCATCGGCGGTGGCTTCGTCGGACGGGAAGCGGAGGGACCGGATGGGGAGCGGGGAACCCGGGTGCGATGCCCGGGATTCAGAGGCGGTCGGCGTGCAGCGCCCTCTGGGTCATGGCGCGCTGGGCTCGTTCGAGCACCACGGCCATGGAGTCGCCGACGTGGGCGTGCAGCGCCCGATAGCCGTCGTCGAGCCGGCCGTCGCGGACGAGCTCCATGATCTCGATGTGCTCGGTGATGGTCGTCTCCACCCGGTCGCGGGTGAGGAAGTCGTACATCCGGACCCGCCGGATGCGCTCGCAGACGGCCACCAGGGCGTCGGTGAGCGCCGGATTGCCGGAGGCTCGGGAGAGTTCGGCGTGGAAGCGTTCGTCCTGGACGACGAAGCGCGGGTCCGGCGTCGGCGGCCGCTGACGCATGGTGTACCAGCGCTCCAACTCGGCGCCGATGAGCACGGGATCGTGCCGGACGGAGGAGTCCTCGATCG
This sequence comes from Streptomyces sp. NPDC057438, assembly GCF_042802995.1. Classification (NCBI taxonomy): domain Bacteria; kingdom Bacillati; phylum Actinomycetota; class Actinomycetes; order Kitasatosporales; family Streptomycetaceae; genus Streptomyces; species Streptomyces sp. NPDC057438. The sequence goes on along the minus strand of NZ_JBHVDD010000113.1, from coordinate 668 downwards.
CGCGGGCGATCCCGCGCAGCTCCAGGGTGACCCGGAGTTCGTAGAGGTCCCGGAGCTGGACGAGGTTGGGGATCACGACGAAGAAGCCGCCGTCGCCACGCTCGATCAGCCCGTCGGCCAGCAGCCGTGCCAGTGCCTCCCGCACCGGGGTCCGTGACACTCCGAAGCGGGCCGCGAGCCGTATCTCGGCCAGTCGCTCACGCGGGCCGAAGTCGCCGTCGAGTACAGCTGTCCGCAGCTGCGCGTAGACGGTCTCGCGCAGCGAGAGCGCGGGGGACGCGTCCGGATCCGGTGCGGAGCCGGGACTTCTGTCGGGGGCGGTGCCCGCAGCCCCATTCGGGCCGGTGCCCGGGGGCAGACCCGGGAGGCAGCCCGGATGTGGATCCGAGACCGCATCCGACGGCGTATACAGCAGGGAATCCATGAGCGGACACGCTAGAAATCGCTTGTTTCCCCGAAGGTCCTGGTGTGGTGAACGGCCGGTTTCCCGTACCTCACCCGCTCACCCCTCGGCCGCCCCCGTATGCCGGATGCCATGGCCGGAGCACGGGCCCTCGGCCGTCGGCCACAGCCGGCCACCCGCTCGGGCCGGATCCAGCAGGTGATGCGCTCACCCCACCACTGACCGGCACAGTCGGTCGGTACGACGGGGCCGGGCCCGCCGGGTG
>NZ_JBHVDD010000112.1:0-26696 GCF_042802995.1 Streptomyces sp. NPDC057438 | reverse complement strand
ACCGCCAGATGCACCGCCACCAACGACGACGAACACGCCGTGTCCACCGTCACCGCAGGACCCTCGAGCCCCAACGAAAACGCCACCCGACCCGACAGCACACTCGCGGCACCACCGGTCAGCCGGCGTCCCTCGGAGGAGTCGGGCAGCCTGGCGCCGCTGTCGGAGTCACGGAAGGTGAAGGTGCCGGCGAAGACTCCGGTGCGGCTGCCCCGCAACGCGTGCGGATCGATACCGGCCGACTCCACCGCCTCCCACGACGCCTCCAGCAACAACCGCTGCTGCGGATCCATCGCCAACGCCTCACGCGGCGAGATCCCGAAGAACTCCGCATCGAACTCCGCCGCATCATGCAAGAACCCGCCATGCCGCGTATAAGACGTCCCCGGCCGATCCGGATCCGGATCGAACAACCCCTCCACATCCCAGCCCCGGTCCACCGGAAACCCCGACACACCGTCCCGCCCCTCGACCACCAACTCCCACAACCCCGCAGGCGACACCACCCCACCCGGCAACCGACACGACATCCCCACCACCGCCACCGGCTCCCCCACACCCGCCTGGAGCAGAGCCTGCGGGCCCGGCGTGCCGTCGTCCGGTGTGTCGCCGTCCGCCGCGTTCCCCAGGTACCGGATCAGGGCCTCGGGGGTCGGGTGGTCGTAGATCAGGGTGCTGGGCAGGCGGGTGCCGGTGGATCCGCTGAGGAGGTCGCTCAGTTCGACGCCCATGAGGGAGCTGAAACCGAGTTCCTTGAAGGAGGTGTCGATCCGCACGGCGTCGGGCGAGCCGTGGCCGAGGACGCGGGCCACGTGTGCGCGCACCAGTTCCGCCGGTTCGGGTCGGCGGTCGCCGGGCGCGGCCACGTGGGCCATGTCGGGCTCCGGCGACGGGAGTCGGGGTGCGGCCGAGCCCTGCGGGAGCGGTGTGCCGGGTGTGCCGAGCCAGTACCGCTGCCGTTGGAAGGCGTAGGTGGGCAGGGCGACGCGGCGTGCTCGCGGGCAGGCGAGAAGCTGGTTCAGGGCTCCGGTGGCGCCGCCCACGTGCAGCTGCGCGAGTGCCGTGTAGAGGGTGGCCCCTTCGTCGCGGTCCCCCCGCACGGCGGGGACGAAGACCTGGCCTGCGCCGTCGGGCGCGCAGTCGCGGGCCATGGTGGAGAGCACCGCGTCCGGCCCGATCTCCAGGTGGTGGACGATGCCGCGGGCGTGCAGCGTCCTGACCCCGTCGAGGAAGCGGACCGCGTCGCGGGCGTGGCGGACCCAGTGGCCGGGAGAGCGCAGTTCGTCCTCGGTGGCGGTGCGGCCGGTCAGGTTGGATACCACGGGGAGGTGCGGTGTGCGGTAGGTGAGGCTCTCGGCGACCTGGCGGAACTCGTCGAGCATGCCGTCCATGTGGGGCGAGTGGAAGGCGTGGCTCACCCGCAGTCGCCTGGTCCTGCGGCCGCGGTCGCGCCAGCGTCCGGCGAGTCGGAGCACGGCGCCCTCGTCGCCGGAGAGCACGGTCGAGGCCGGTCCGTTGAGCGCGGCCACGGCGACCCGGCCGGCGAAACCGGCAAGGTCGGGGCGGAGTTCCTCCTCGGACGCCTGGACCGAGACCATCGCGCCGCCGCCCGGCAGTCCGTCCATCAGACGCCCTCGGGCCGCGACGAGCGCACAGGCGTCCGCCAGGTCCAGTACGCCTGCCGCGTGTGCCGCTACCAGTTCGCCGACGGAGTGGCCCAGTACGGCGTCCGGTGTCAGTCCCCCGTGTTCGAGCAGCCGGTAGAGCGCGGTCTCGAAGGCGAAGAGGGCCGGCTGGGTGTAGCCGGTCCGGTCGAGCAGGGCCGCGTCGGGGGTGCCGCCGCTGTCGAGGACGAGGTCCCGCAGCGGCCGGTCGAGGTGGCGGTCCATTTCCTCGCACGCCGCGTCGAAGGCGTGCGCGAAGACGGGGAAGGTGGCGTGCAGTGCCGCGCCCATACCGGGCCGTTGGCTGCCCTGCCCGGTGAACAGGAACGCGAGGCCGCCCTCGCGTGCGGTGCCCTCCACCACGCGCGGCGCGGGGCGGCCTTCGGCCAGGGCCTCGATCGAGGCGAGGAGGTCGTCACGATCGGTGGCGAGGGCGACCGCGCGTCGCGCGAAGTGGGTACGGGTCGTGGCGCAGGAGTACGCGATCTCGCCGGGCCCGAGTTCGGGGCGTTCGGCGAGATGGCCGAGCAGGCGTGCCGCCTGGGCGCGCAGGGCGGGCTCGTCGCGGCCGGAGAGGGCGACGAGGGCGGGCAGCGGGGCGTACGACGGGTCGGGGGCGGCGGCGGGTGTGCCGCGGCCGCACCAGTCCGACAGCACCAGGTGGCAGTTGGTGCCGCCCATCCCGAACGAGCTCACCCCCGCCGTCCTCGGCAGGTCGTCGTACGGCCAGGGCGCGAGTTCTCGCTGGACCGTCAGGTTGAGGCGGTCCAGGGGCACCGAGGGGGGTGGGGCGGTGAAGTTGAGGCTGGGCGGAAGTGCCTGGTACTCGATGGACAGGATGACCTTGAGCAGGCCCACGACACCGGCGGCGGCCTCCAGATGGCCGACGTTGGTCTTGGCGGAGCCGACGGCCAGGGGCCTGCCGGGCGTCCGCGTGGTACCGAGGGCCGCGCCGAGTGCCGCGGCCTCGACGGGGTCGCCGGCCTTCGTCCCGGTGCCGTGCAGTTCGACGTACTGCACCTGGTCGGGGCGGGTCCCGGCGCGCCGGTGGGCGAGCCGGATCACCTCGCGCTGGGCGCTCTCGTCGGGGACGGTCAGCCCGGAGGAGGCGTTGCCGGCGTTGTTCACGGCGCCGCCGAGGATCAGGCAGCGGATGCGGTCGTCGTCGGCCATGGCCCGGTCGAGGGTCTTGAGGACGACCAGGGCTCCGCCCTCGCCGCGTACATAGCCGTTGGCGCGTTCGTCGAAGGTGTGGCATCGCCCGTCCGGCGAGAGGGCGCCGGAGCCGGCGGCGACGAGCGCGCCGTCCAGGGCGAGGTTGAGGTTGACGCCCCCCGCCAGGGCGGTCGTGCAGTCGCCCGCGCGCAGGCTCTCGCAGGCCAGTTGGACGGCGACCAGGGAAGAGGACTGCCCGCTGTCGACGGTCTGGCTCGGCCCCCGCAGGGCGAGGGCGTGGGAGAGCCGGTTGGCGATCATGGTGCGCTGGGTGCCGACGGCCGTGTGCCGGGTGATGCCGGCGGCGCCCAGGCGGGCGCGCAGGATCGCGTAGTCGTCCGCGGCGGCGCCGACGAAGACGGCGGTCGGGCTGTCGGCCAGGGAGCCGGGGACGATGCCCGCGTGTTCCAGGGCCTCCCAGCCGAGTTCCAGCACGAGGCGCTGCTGGGGGTCCATGGCGGTGGCCTCGCGCGGGGAGATCCCGAAGAAGGAGGCGTCGAAGAGGTCGGCCCGTTCGAGGAATCCGCCCCACCGCACCCGTTCGGCGTCCGGTGCCGCGCCGGCCGACGCGATCGCGTCGGCGTCCCAGCGGTCGAGCGGTGCCTCCGTGATGGAGTGCCGCCCCGTCGCGAGCAGACGCCAGAAGGTCTCCGGGTCGGGCGCGCCGGGCAGTCGGCAGGAGTATCCGACGACCGCAATCGGCGTGCGGGGATCGTCGTCGTCCTGATTCGACATTTCTTCCACTTCAGACTTCCCGGCCGACCGGGCAAGGGGAATTACTCGGGCCACGGAAGAACTCTGGCAGCCCCGCATATCGTTTCGATAGCGCGGCCCGCGACATCCGCCGATGGCTCGAATCAGGGACAGATGACCCTTTCCGCAAGGCCGGGTGATGGGTACGGTAGCTGCGCATCAGCGGTCTCGACGGCCCTGTCGTGCAGTTGGCGCACCGAGAGCACCATGTCCTGTTCACGCCTTTTTTGTTCGAGATACACGGGAGACACTTATGGCATTGGGCTTTCTGTTCGGCGGCGGAGTGGGTACGGAAGTGCACGGCCTGGAGATGTACCGGGCCCATCCCGTGATGCGGGAGCTGTACGAGCAGGTCTCGGAGTGGACGGGTCTCACGGTGGGCCAGATCCTGGAGGAGGAGCTGCCAGAGCCGCAGGAGGAGCGGCAGAGCGCCGGGACGATCCGCGAGACGGCGCTGGCCCTCGGCATCCACGACGCGCTGGCGGAGCAGGGGCTCAGCCCGGCGGTGCTCGGTGGACTGAGCCTCGGCGCCATGACGGCGAGCTGTCTGGCCGGCTCGATCGGGCGGCGGGAGCTGTTCGAGATGCTGGCGCACGCCCGTCACACCCCCGAACTGCCCGCCGACGAGCCGGAGCAGGGCCTCGCGCTGGCGTTCGCGCCGGCCGAGGGCGACCTGGTGGCCGCGTACCGGGGCGAGGGCCGGGCCGGGGTGCATCTGTCCGGGGACTTCGGGCCGACGGCCGACGGGGCGATGCGGATCCTGATGCTGTCGGGCGAGCGGAAGGCGCTGGACGCGCTGGCGGGAGACCTTCCGCCGGGCACCGTCGCCCCCCTGCCGGACCGGCCGATCGCCGTGCACTCGCCGCTGCGCGGTCATTTCCGCGAGTTCATGGCGCCGTACCTCGACGCGATGCCGTTCAAGGCGCCCGAACTGCCGCTGGTCTCCTGCCTGGAGCGCAAGACCCTGACCACGGCGGAGGACGTACGGGATCTGTTCGACCGGAACCCCACGGATCCGATCAGCCTGGTGGACGTCTGCGACGAGATGAAGGACCAGGGCGTGCGCCTCGGCCTCATCATGGGCGGTTCGATCCCGGACGGCATCCTCAGGTTCCCGTTCCCGGTGGTCCACGTCGACAAGCCCGAACACATCCAGCAGGTGCTGACCAGCGTGTACGAGTTCGGCATAGAACTTTCACCGGTGCGGGCCCGGTGAGCGCGCCGCCTGCCGAGCTGTCGCCCACCGAGCGGGGTACGGAGTGCGACGCGCTGATCGACGACTGGCTCGGAACCGACCTCGACGCGTGGACGCGGAAGGTGGTGGCGCGGCACTTCCACCCGGAGACCGGCAGCCCGTACTGGCTGCGGCGCGCCGCGGGACTGGGCTTCGACGCGCGGGACATCACCCGCTATGACCAGCTCACGGCGTTCGGCCCGTTTCCGGTGGACATCCTGCGCTCCCAGGACCCGGCGGACCTGGTGCCGCTCGACGTGCCGCGCCCGCTGACCGGCCGCGTCTGGGACACCGGCGGTACGACCGGCACGCCCTGCCGGCTGTTCTACACGCCCGCCATGCTGCTGCACCGGGGCGCGTGGCGCCGCTGGTCCTTCGTCACCGAGGGGTTCGCCCGGGGGCGGACCTGGCTCCAGGCGACCCCCACGGGCCCGCACCTGATCGGCAACGGCATGTGGGAGGTGTCGGACCTGTACGCCGGGCAGGTGTACGGGGTCGACATGGACCCGCGCTGGGTCAAGCGGCTCATCCGGGCCGGCCGGCTGGCGGACGCGACCGAGTACACCGCCCATCTGCTGGAGCAGGTCGCCGACGTCCTCGCCCACGGCCGGATCGACTACCTCAACACCACGCCCGCGCTCTTCCAGGCGCTGGTGCGCCGCCATCCCGAACTGGTCGCACCGATGCGGGGGGTGCGGCTGAGCGGCACGCAGCTGAGCCCGGACATGTATCGGGACTTCATGGCCGCGATGGACGACGGCATCTGCGGTCGCAGCTACGGCAACACCTTCGGCAACGCGGCGGGGCTGCCCGTGGAGCAGAACGCGGAACTCATGCCCTATGTTCCGAATTACCCGCAGGTGACGATGAATGTCGTGCGCAAAGAGGACTGGTCAACCGCAGTGGAATACGGCACTGTAGGACAGGTTCGACTGACCGTGCTGCACGAAGACCTGTTCCTTCCCAACATCCTCGAACGCGACCAGGCACTGCGTTACGACACCGGTTCCGGGTGGCCGTCCGACGGAGTCGCGAACGTGACTCCGCTGCAGACCACTTCGTCGGCTCCCGAGGGGCTCTACTAAAGGCTCCGCAACGAAACTTGAAATCTCCGGAAATCTACTCGCGTTTTTACGAATAGAATTCCGACGTGCCGCAAAGAGTACATGCATGATACTGATCGACCGCGAAGACGAACTGTGCGCGTTACACGATTTCCTCTCGGGAAGCCGCCAGGGCAAGGGACACGTCGTCCTCGTGAGTGGCTCCGCGGGCATCGGCAAGTCGGAGTTGCTCTATGCCTTCGCCGAGGAGGCGTCCGCGACCGGTTCCGAGGTCCTGCGAGCCGTGGGCAGGGAAGAGGAGCGCGACGTCCCGTTCGGTATCGTCCATCAACTCGTCCGGGACCTCTCACTGCCCGCCCCGCTCCGTACGCGGATGACCGAGCTGGAGACCGGTCTCGCCGCCGATCCGTCCGCCCGTCATGAGTCGGCCGCCCTGCAGGCCCATGTCGCCCGCGGCCTGTGCCGGACGCTGCTGCACGCGGCCGGGGCGGGCGGCCTGGTGCTCTGCGTCGACGACATCCACCACGCCGACTCCGCCTCCCTGAACTGTCTGCTGCACCTGCTCCCGCACACCAGATCCGCCCCTGTGATGCTGGTGTTCAGCCGCCCGGACAGTGCCCGCCGCTGCCCTCCGCTGTTGAGCGCCGAACTGCTCCGCCATCCCTTCTACCGGCGCGTCCGGCTGTCTCCCCTGTCTCTGGAGGGCACGACCGAGCTGACGGCGAGGGCCCTGGGCACACAGGAGGCCCAGGCCCGCGGTTCGGTCTACCACTCCCTCGGCGGAGGCAATCCGCTGCTGGTCCGCGCCCTGCTGAGGGACCACCGCGACCGGCCGGCCGACGGTGACGCCGAGCCCGAAGTGCCGTCCGCCGGCGAGGAGTTCACCCAGGCGGTGCTCGCCTGTCTGCACGGCCGGGAGCCGCACGTCCTCGGTGTGGCCCGCGCGATGGCGGTGCTGGACTCCTGCTCCTCCCCCGACCGCATAGGCCGCCTGCTCCGACTCGACCCGTCCTCGGTGGCCGACGCGCTGAGACATGTGGAGGCCGCCGGGCTCGTCGCGGGCGGCCGTTACCGTCATCCGGCGGCGCGCTCGGCCGTCCTGGACGACATCCCCTGGGGCGCGCTCCGGAGACTGCGCCTCGACGTCGCGGAGTTGCTCCACCACGAGGGGCTGCCGACGTCCACGGTCGCGCGGCATCTCGTCGCCGTCCGACACGTGCCAACGTGCTGGGCCGTCCCGGTGCTGATGGACGCCTCCGAGCACGCGCGCCGCAGCGGCGACGTCGGCTTCGCCCTGGAATGCCTGGAACTGGCGCTCTCCGGCTCCGACGACGTGCGGGAGCGGGCGCTCACCTCGATGATGCTCGCGCGACTGGAGTGGCAGCTCAATCCCTCCACGGTGGCCCCCCGTCTGGGGCCGCTGTCCGAAGCGCTGCTGACGGGCGTCCTGCCCGCCGAACTGACCGTGCCGCTCTCCCGTGCCCTGCTGTGGCACGGGCGCTCCGACGAGGCCGCCGAGTTGATCCGCACGCTGGGCCCGAAGGCCCCGGGCCCCCACGGCCTGTTCCCGGAGACCCGGGAGTGGCTGCGGAACCGTTACCCCACGATGGTGTCCCTCCTGCCCACCGCCGAGGACGGTCCGGGCATCCGCGACGGCAGGGAACCCGCGGCCGCCCGGCCCGTCCTGCTCGCCGAGACCGTCCTCGGCTCGACGCTGCGCAACGGCGGCGACGAGTCCAGCGCCCGGAGCGCCGAACAGGTGCTGCGCTCCTGCGGCCTGGACGAGGGCAACCTGTACGCGCTGGAGTCCGCGCTGCTCGCTCTCGTCTACGCGGACCGGCTCGGCCAGGCCTCCCTCTGGTCGGCCAGACTCCTGCGGGAAGCCACCCTGCGGCAGGCGCCCACCTGGCAGGCGAAGCTCACCGCGATCCGCGCCGAACTGGCCCTGCGGCAGGGCGATCTGAACGAGGCGTGCGCGCTCGCCCGCAGGGCCATGACCCACCTCTCGCCCCGCAGTTGGGGAGTCGCCGTCGGCGCGCCCCTGAGCACGCTCGTCCTGGCGGCGACCGCCATGGGGGCGGCCGACGTCGCCGAGGAGTATCTGCGGCACTCGGTACCGGAGGCCATCTCCGAGTCCCGGTACGGCCTGCAGTATCTCTACGCCCGGGGCCAGCACCATCTGGCCACCAACCAGGTGCACGCCGCCCTGGACGACTTTCTGCGCTGCGGCGACCGGGCCCGCGCCTGGGACATGGACCTGCCCGCCTTCCTGCCCTGGCGCAGCGGCGCGGCTGCCGCCCATCTGCGCCTCGGGCAGCGGGACCAGGTCCGCCGGCTCGCGGAGGCGGAGCTGGCCCGCCCCGGCAGCGCCAAATCCCGCAGCCGCGGCGTCGCCATGTGCCTGCTCGCCGAGATCGCCGAACCGCGGCGCCGGACGAGTCTGCTGCTGGAGGCCGTCAGTGTGCTGCGGCTCGCCGGGGACAGACTCGAACTGGCCCGGGCACTGGCCGCGTTGAGCTCGGCGCAGCGCGCGATCGGCGAGGCCGATCAGGCACGGCGGACCCTGTACCAGGCGCTGCACCTGGCCGATGTCTGCGGCGCCGAACATCTGCAACCCTCCCTGCAGCTGCGCGGCAGGGAGGGGACTCCGGCCGACCCGGCCGCCACTCCACGCGATCCCCTCAGCGCGGCGGAGCGACGCGTCGCGTCCCTGGCCGCCCTGGGCAACTCCAACCGCGAGATCGCCGACCAACTGTGCGTCACGATCAGCACGGTGGAGCAGCATCTGACCCGCGTGTACCGCAAGCTCAACGTCACCAGGCGCGCGGACCTCCCCAGCGAGTTCCAGACCCTGGCCGTCGGTTCCATCTGAGCGACCGTGCCGCCGTCCCCAGAACGGGCGGATGAAGCCGAGAACGCTCAAGAGCCGGTTTCGGAGATCTCCGAAACCGGCCCTGTGACTGTCTCCAGTCGGGACGACAGGATTTGAACCTGCGACCCCTTGACCCCCAGTCAAGTGCGCTACCAAGCTGCGCCACGTCCCGTCGCGCGGTCCACATGTCGTCCGTGAACGCGCAGGCAAACCCTACCCTACCTACCCCTGACGTCCAGCTCGGGCAAGCCCCGCGGCGTCCCGGCGAGGTCGGCGCGGACGCGGGCGCGGATGTGCAGGGTCAGGGCGGCCAGGTCGGCGCAGTAGACGGAGGGGTTGCGAAAACCGCTCCCGGAGGCGTACCGGTGGGCGAAGAGACCGCCCCCGCAGACCGCGAGCACCGGGCAGCGTCCGCAGACGGGCCCCAACCCCGAGGCACCGGACTGGCGTTGCCGGATCCGCGGCTGGTCGAGGACGTCGTCGAAACCGTGGCGGAAGACGTCCAGTCCCGTCTCCGGCGCGCCGTCGTAGGCGACCTTCAGGGAGTCGGACTGCTCGATGGAGCCGTCGGTCTCGACCACCGCCAGGGTCACCGGGGCCAGCCCCACCGACTCGGTGCGCATCGTCCCTCCGAGGACGCCCGCCATCAGCTCCTCGAAGAGCCGGACACCCGTCTCCCGTACGGGGGCGTCGTACCAGCGGTCGAAGACGCGTCGCAGCCAGTCGGCGTACGGAGTGCCGTCCCGCCGGTCCGTCGCGCCGTGCGCGGACACCGGCGGGTCGGCGGGAATCCGGCCGCGCCGCTGCGCGAGGCCGGGGGGCGGTGTGTCCCACGTGCCGTGCGGCAGCAGCAGGTCGACGCGCGGGGGGCCTGCGGCCAGCAGGGCCTCATAGGTGTCGACGGGGTCGTCGGCCAGGTCGATCGTGCACAACAGGCCCGCGTACAGCGGGCGGTACGGGGGCGCTCCCAGGCGGGCGAGTCCCTCCGTCACCAGCCGGTGGCTGCCCCCGCCCCCGGGGAAGCGCCGGTGCCGGTCGTGGCCCGCCCGCGTGCCGTCGAGGCTGACGCTGACGCCCACCCGGTGCCGCAGGAGCACGTCCAGGACGTCGGGGGTGAGCAGCACCCCGTTGGTCTGCGCCGAGAAGCGGACGGGCACCCCGGCCTCCTCCAGGCGCCGACCGAGGATCCCGAGCAGTTCCTCCAGCCGCCCGGCCCCGAGGAGCAGCGGCTCCCCGCCGTGCAGCACGATCCGGACGTCCGGCAGACCGTGGGCGGTGGCGTGCTCGGCGATGCGCAGGGCCACCTGCTCGGCCACCGCCGTCTCCATCAGGCGGGGCTTTTCGCGCCAGCTGGTGTCGGCGGAGTGGTAGACGTAGCAGTAGTCGCAGTCCAGGTTGCAGCGGCTGTGCACCTTGAGGACGAACTGCCGCAGGAACGCCAGGGGCGCGGGGCCCGGCGCGGAGGTCATCACCTCAGCGTTTCGCTCGGCAGCGAGGACTCGAACTCGGCCGGATACGTGACGTCCGGATGCGCGGCCTCCAGGGCGAGGCGGCGCAGCAGATGACCGAGAGCGCTGGTCTCGGTCACGGCGCCGGGGCGGTCCTCGGCAGGTCCGGTCGGGCGCGCGCGGTGGGGGGCGCGGTCCTCGGACGTGTCCGGCGAGGACAGGAAGGGTGACACCGCACTCCTAGGGGCCATGCTGACACGGGGCGTCCGCCCGGCGGGACATGCCCGTAGCGGTGAGCGGAGAATAGCAGCGGAGCAAAGAAAAACGGCAGGAAGCAACACAAAGCGGCGCCGGGAACAACCGCGCCGCAGGGGCCGGGATCTCGCGCGCTCGTACCGTTCCGTGACACGGGATCAGAAAGTGAAGGGTGGCTCGATGTCCGCGTCCAGACGCACCCCGCTGTCCACCGCCTCGTAGGTCGGGTGGTCCACTCCCAGAGTCTGGGCGGCGAGTTGCAGAGCCTCACTGTAGTGCTCCTCCGACTCGTCCGTGACACCAGCCCCCGCGAGATCCACGGACAGGTTGGACCGCAGGGTGATGACGTCGTAGTGGTCCGCCCCCAGGGTCTCCAACACCCCGGCGAGCGCCTCGCGTTCGAGGGCGATCGCGGCCTCGGGCTCACCGGTGTCGACGAGACAGTTGGCGTAGTTGATCGTCGCGTCCAGGGTGTAGGGGTGCCGTTCGCCGAGGGTGTCGGTCAGGGCTCTGAGGGCTCGCTCGGAGGTGGCGCGGGCGGCGGCCGCGTGGCCGCCGAGGCGCAGGTAGATCGCCAGGTTGTTCTGACATCCCAGCGTGTAGGGGTGCGTCTCGCCCAGGGTCTGCCGCTGGCGGGCCAGGATGTGGTCGGCGTGGTCGCGGGCGCTGTCGACATCGCCCAGGGCCGCGAGGACGTTGGCCAGGTCGGCGCGGGCGGCCAGGGTGTCCGGATGGTCGCGGCCGCGGTCCTCGGCGTACATGAGGTGGACGGAGGCGACGAGGTCGCGGGCCTCCTCGTAGCGGCCGGCCCGGCGCAGCGCCACCGCGTGGTTGCGCTGGGTGGACAGGGTCTGGGCGTGCCTCTTGCCGAGCCGCTCCCACAGCACCTGGCAGGTCTCCTCCAGGATGTCGAGCGCGGTCCGGAGGTCACCGGTCTCGCGCAGGTCGCGGGCGTAGTTGGAGGCCGCGCTGAGCGTGTAGATGTCGGTCGGGCCCTTGAGGTCGAGCCGGTCGCGGTACACCCTCCGGTGGATCTCCAGCGCCGCGCGGCGGTCCCCGCACAGGTACTCCGAGACGCCGAGGTTGCTGGCGTGCATGGACAGCCGCAGGTCCTCGGGCGGCCAGACCCGTTTGCTGGCCTCGTAGGTGGCGCGGTCCCACTCCCGGGCCTCGTCGTACCGGCCGAGGGCGTTGAGGTCGGCGGCCACGTTGGCGGCCGCGATGAGCGTACGGCGGCGGCCGGGGCCCACGAGGGCGGCCATCCGCCGGTGGACGTCGAGGTCGTTGTCGTAGGCCTCGCGCGAGACGCCCTGGGAGCGCAGGATGTTGCCGAGCTGGGTGCGCAGGAGGAGTACCTGGTTGTCGTCCGGGCCCAGGCGTGCCGTCCACTCCGCGAGGACGCGTTCGGCGGTGTCCCGCCCGGACGACAGCAGGTTGCGGCGCCACAGGCAGCGCACCGTGTCGATGATCCACTGCTGTACCTCCGGGTCGTCGCTGCGCGCCGCCCGGCTCGGCCACAGATGCGACAGCAGTTGTGCGTAGCGCGGCCAGCTCTCCGGCGCGCCGGGCGTCTTGGGGTTGCCGGCGGCGAGCGCGGAGTGCACCACCGCGCGCAGTTGCAGGCGCCGCTCCACGGGCAGCGAGTGGCGGATCTCGGCCTGCACCAGGCGGTGGACGACAATGGTGCCCTCCTCCGGGTCCGCCTGGGCCAGCCCGAACCGGTTGATCTCCTGGAAGACCTCGCTGATGGTCACCTCGTCCCGGGGTTCGTCCTCCTCCAGCGTGAGCGCGTCCATCAGGGAACGGGTGTACAGCAGGTCCATCGGGATGGGGTCGGCTCCGAAGAAGGAACAGATCTCCAACAGGTCGGCCGCCGCAGGGCTGTTGGACCGGATCTCCTCCAACGACACCAGCCAGCCGGCCATCTCCAGCGATCGCTTCTCCGTGCGCTTGAGGAGTTCCGTCGCATGGGTGCGCAGCAGCCGCAGATACCGGTCGACGGGCATGGCCGTGGCGCTCAGCCACACCGCGGCCTGGTGGACGGCGAGCGGCAGATCGCCCAGTTCGTGGGCGATCTGCTGGGCGCTGTCCGGGTCGAGGCCGGGATTGCGCCGGCCGAGGAGTGCCACGCTCTCGGACCGTTCGAACACCTCGACCGGCAGCACGTTCCCGGCTTCCTCCCAGGTACGGTCGCGGGAGGTGACGAGCACGTGGCCGCCGCGCGCGGTGTCGGCGGGCAGCCATTCGGCCGTCTCGCCCGGGGAACCCGCGCTGTCGAAGACGAGCAGCCAGCTGCGGTACGGCGTCCCGCTCGCCAGCGCCCTGAGCACCCGCCCGGCCGTGAGCGCGGTGTCCTCCCCGTGCTCGATGCCGAGTTGGGGAGCCAGCCGGGCCAACTCTCCCGGGATGACCGTCGGTTCGGCGGCCGGCACCCACCACACCACGTCGTAGGAGCCGCGGAACCGGTAGGTGTACTCCAGCGCGGTCTGCGTCTTGCCCACGCCGCCGAGTCCCACCAGCACCTGGGGCGTGGACGGTCCCGCGGCCGCGGTGAACCGGTCCCGCAGCTCGTGCAGCAGCGCGTTCCGGCCGGTGAAGCCGGTGTTCCTCGGCTGCAGCGACTCGACGGCCGGGTTGGTGCCGGGATAGCGCGGGGGCTCCGGTGGCAACGGTGCGCCCGCGCCGCGTGCCGGGGTGGGCGCCGAGGGCGGCGGGCCGACGCTCTGCCGCAGCCGTCGTACGGCGTTCACCGCACCGAGGTGGGCGACGCTGGGGGCGGCCGCGAGGTCGAAGGGGGGCTCCAGGGCCCGTTCGCCGCCGTGGACGCGGACGGCGACGAGTTCGGGCGCCAGGGACCGCTCCCGGCCCGCCAGCGCCCGCCACAGCGCCGCGGACTGTGGCGCGGCCGCGTACTCCGCGGACAGCAGGACGAGGATCCTGCCCTCCTCCGCCAGGGCACGGACCACTTCCGGGGCGGTCTCGCCCGGCCTGGTGGCGGTGACGTCGTGGAGCGTGACGCGGAATCCGGCGGACTCCAGGTGCCAGGCGGCCCACTCCGCCCAGATCCGGTCCTCGGGCGCGTGGCTGACGAACAGACAGGCGCTGACGGCCCGGCTCTTGTTCATGTACGCGGTGAGCAGCCGCTGCCGCTCCTCGTCCGGCAGGGGCACCCCGCGACGGACCTCGCCGTCGGTGAGCCAGTCCGTCAGACGTTCGCAGGCCTTCAGCACCGTGCCTTCCTGCAGGGGCCGGTCACCGACGGGCGCGACGATCTCCTCGTAGGCGTAGAAGGTCTTGTACGGGATCTCCACATCGCCCCAGTACCGCTCGACGCTGCCTTCGTCCAGCCACGTCAGATGGCCGCCGAAGACCTCCCGGGCGCGGTCGCGGCTGATCTCCAGCCGCTCCCGCTCCGCGTCCTCGACCCGCATCGGCACCGGCAGCAGCCGGATCGGCCGCCGGGAGCCCTTCGTCACGGCACGGGCCACGTGGGCGGAGCCGCGCATGTTCTGCACGTTGTAGACGAAGCCCAGGACGAGGGTGTCGGGGAGCAGGACCGTGCAGATACCCGAGCTGTCGGTGACGCCCGTGCGGCTGTCTATCAGGACGTAGTCGTAGCGGGCGGCCATTTCCTCGCGCAGCTCCAGCAGGAACGATCCGCCGCCGAGCCGTTCGTAGAAGGCGTGCCAGTCGAAGGAGGTCACGGAGTCCGAGTAGGCGGCGTTCTGCCGCCCGGCGGGCAGGAAGTCCAGCCGTCCGCCGCTCGCGAACCGCAGGTCGAGGCCGACCACGTACGGGGTCAGGTCCAGTGTCCGGCGGAACCAGTCGTCGTCCTGCGGGGCCTCCTCACGGCCGGGCAGGAGAACGGCCTGCTGGTAGGCGCGCAGCAGGTCGATCAGCCCGTCGGTGTCGCGCAGTTCGGGGTCGGTGAGCAGCGGGTGGAAGTAGCTGTGCAGGCCCGGAGCCTCCAGGTCCCAGTCGACGGCCAGGACGCGTTTGCCCCGGCTGGCCAGGATCCACGCCACGTTCGCCAGGGCCATGGTGCGGCCGACGCCGCCCTTGAACGAGTAGAACGTGACGACCTGGCCTCGGCCGTCCGGTGCGCTGGACATGCTCATCCGGTCTCCTGGGCAGTCGTGTCGGGCGGGTCAGAGCCGGGGCATCGACGGCGGTGTCCGGCCCGGCGGCAGGCGACGGACCTGGCCGCTGGCGGCGATCCGGTTCTGGGTCACGGTCACGGCCCGGGACAGCGTGTCGTCGAAGTCGTGCTGGTCCACGGGGGCCCAGAACACCGGATCGTGATGGTCGTTGCGGCGCATCCAGTTGCGCTCGAAGACCTCCTGGACCGCGTCCCACAGGGCCTCGTTGTCGGCGCCCGACTCGCTGTCGTGCTCGTGGCAGGGCACGAGGACCGCGGTCGTCGGGTGGTGCAGCGTGTCGTACCGGCGCAGTGCCTCCCGGTACGGGTCCTCACGCGCCGACCAGGCGTCGACCAGCAGCACGCACACCTGGTTGAGGTGGCGGGCCCGGTTGAGCCGGCGGATCAGCTGAGGGCTCACCGCCTCGACGCTCGTGGTGTGCCCGTCACCGGTGATGACCCGGGTCGCCCGCTCCACGACGGACGGGACCCGCGGTGGGCTGTAGGGCGCCCACGTCCAGGGAGCCTCCCCGTAGTAGGCGGTGTGCGAACGGCCCAGCGGGGGCTGCTCCTTGGTGCAGGCGGCCACGAAGATCCTCACATGGCCCGCGAGTTCGGGCGTCTCGCCGACCGGAAAGCAGCCCCGGACCGCCGAGAGGTCGAAGGCGGGCGGCTCGTCGACCGGCAGGTTGAAGAAGTCCGCCGCCTTGCGCACCCGGCGGGCCACCTCCTCGACCACGTGCCGGTACGCGCGCCCGCCGGGGTCGGACTGCATCAGCTGCAGCAGCCCGTACCTGAGGTACTCCTCCCCCAGTCCCGGTTCGGTGTACTGGACGGCCTTGACCGCGGCGGGCATCCTGCGCTGCGACACGGGCTCCCAGAGCACCGGGACCAGAGCCCGCGGCTGCACCGAGGTCATCTCGTGGTACCGCTGCACGCGCGCCGCGAAGTGGGTCCACTCCTTGCCGCAGTACTCACTGCGGAAGTACGCCGGCGAGTAGAGCGCGACCATCGCCCTGCACGCTCCGGCGGCACGGCTCAGCTCCAGCAGCCAGTCGTCGCCGAGCATGATGTTCTCGACGTCACGGAAGGTGGGCTGGCGGGCCGACACGGCGCCCGGGAGGGCGAGGGCGTCGAGCAGGTCGGTGTAGAACCGTCCCACGTACGCCGCCCGGTCGTCCCGCCTGGCGTAACTGAGAAAGAAATACGGCTGATCCAAGGCGCCCCCCAGCATGCCGGACCGCACCGACGGCATCGGGGTCCTACCCTGCCGCCGCCGATCTCAGACATGGGGGCGACCATCGAGTGAACGCTCGACGACCGTGACGCGGCCGGCACGCCGGGGGCGCCGGGTACCGAGAAGCGGAAGGCGGCCGGACGCCGGTCCGGGCCACGAAAACGCGGACCTCTCGCGTGGTGATCCTGCGTCAGGACCACACCGGCGGGCGGGTGCCCTCGTGCGCCGCCTCCAGGATCGCCAGGGCGTCCGCCGCGGTGACCCGGCGCGGGTTGGGGTACGCCTGTCCCGTCACCTCGGCCGCCGCGCGGTCCAGGTCGGCCCGGTCGAGGCCGAGCGCGGCCAGCGAGCGGGGCGCTCCGAGGCTGCCCGTCAGGTCCCACAGGGCCTGGGCGGCGTCGTCGGCGTTCAGGGCGCGGCCCAGTGCCGTCATGGCGTCGGGCGCGGCCGGCGCGTTGTACGCGAGGACGTACGGCAGGACGACCGTGTGGGTCTCGGCGTGCGGGAGGCCGAAGGTGCCGCCGAGGACGTGGCAGAGCTTGTGGTGCAGGCCCATGGTGGTCGCCCCGAGCGCGGTCCCGCAGAGCCAGGCGCCGTAGAGGGCCCGGCCGCGTGCCGCCCTGTCCCCGGGGGCGGCCGCCACCGCGGGAAGTGCCTCCGCCATGGCGCGGACACCCTCCTGCGCCGTCAGCGACACCAGGGGCGAGGCGTCCGGCGCGTACAGGGCCTCGACGGCGTGGGCGACCGCGTTGACCCCGCTGGTCACGGAGAGGGCGACGGGGAGGGAGAGGGTGAGCTCGGCGTCGTAGACGACACTGCGCGGCAGGACCGACGCGGCCCGGCCGGTGCGCTTGGCACCGTTCTCGGTCAGTCCCCAGACCGGGGTCATCTCGGAGCCGGAGTACGTCGACGGCACGGCGATCAGCGGCAGTTCGGTGCGCAGCGCGATCGCCTTGCCCAGTCCGATCGCCGAGCCGCCGCCGACGGCCACGCAGCCGTCCGCGCCCACGTCCCGCGCCGCCCGGACCGCCTGGTCGGCCACCTCCACCGGTACGTGCTGGCGGGCCTCGGTGAACAGTCCTGCGCGGGCGCCGCGGAGCGAGTCGGCGACCGCGCGGGCCGTCTCGGCGCCCCTCGGGCCGCACACCACCAACAGCCGCCGCAGACCCAGCCGTTCGGCCTCTCCCGCCACCGCCGTCACCGCGGCGCCGGGACGCATCACGACCCGCATCGGCTGTGCCTCGTACTCGAACTCCATCACACACGCCCCGGGTTGTCCGTGCCGGACGTTTCCCTCGGGCCGAGAACGAGGTCGAACCGGGCGTGCCGGAACGGGTTCGGGATGCCGAACCGCTGGGCCAGGGCAGGGTCGTCGGTCTCCGTGAAGTCCTGGACGAGGCTCTCCTTCACGGCGAAGACGGCGTCCGAGTCGAGGTGGTCGCTGCCGGCCACGAAGATGTGGGTGGTGACCGGGGTGTGTCCCTCGGCCGAGGCGATGAAGTGGATGTGGGCCGGGCGGTACGGGTGCCGGGAGGTCGCCCGGAGGAGGTCGCCGACCGGGCCGTCCGTGGGGATGGGGTACGGACTGGGGACGCAGGTGCGGAACCAGAAACGGCCCTCGGCGTCCGCCGTGAACAGTCCGCGGCCGTTGCCCGGCGGCTGGACGTCGGGCTGCTGCACGTCGTAGTAGCCCTCGGCGTCCGCCTGCCAGACGTCGAGGACCGCGCCGGGCAGCGCGGTGCCGTCCCTCGACAGCACACGCCCGCTGATCACGCACGGCTCCCCGCCGCCGACCAGGTCGATGTCCGCGCCGAGTTCCCGGACCGGGGACTCGGTCATGTGGAACGGGCCGAGGACCGTCGACTCGGTCACGCCACCGCGCCCCTCGCTCCCGCCCCACTCCTCCTTCTCGTTCTCCTTCGCGTTCTCGTGGCGCTCGTCCTTCTCGTCCCGCCCCTCGCTGTTGATCGTCTCGACCAGCATCGACACGCCGAGGACGTCCGACAGGAGGACGAACTCCTGCCGGGTGTCCGTACAGGCCCGCCCGGTCGCCGTCAGATACGCGATCCCCTGCTCCCACTCGGCCATCGTGGGCTCGGTCTCGCGGACGAAGGCGTGCAGGTGACGGGTGAGGGCGGCGAGCAGTTCGCGCAGGCGCGGGTCGGCCGTGCCCTCGAAGCTGTCGACGACCGCCTCGGTGATCCGGGTGGTGAATTCGGTGCTCATGCCCCACTCCTCCGACTGTTCACGCGACTCCGCCCCGGCGGAGCCGACTGCTGTTCCCCGCACGCGACCCGCGCCCCGGGGACCTCCGGCTCAGGCACGCCCGAGGATGCGCCGCACCGCCCGGGTCAGCAACCGCTCGGCGTCCAGCGGGGACACGGCCGCCCGCGCGTGCCGGAAGGCGACGTACCCGTCCGGCCGTACGAGGAGGGCTCCGCCGTCGGCGATCTCGCTGAGCCGCGCCCAGTCGCCGTACGGGTCCTCGTACTCCTGGCCGGGGCCTATGACGGCGGTGGCGATCTCCAGCAGGTCCTGGGCGCCGGCGGCCCGGACCCAGTCGGCGCCGCCGATACCGGTGAGCAGCGTGAACCGGCCCTTGCCGACGGTGTCGAGCGTGGACAGGGTACGGGTTCCGGCGGTGATCCAGGCGTGCGGCAGCTTGGCGCCCGGGCGGGAGGTGGGCTGGTGGTACAGCTCGGGGTCGCGGTCGAAGCCGGGCTCGGGGGTGCCGTCCGGGACGACGGCCACGGAGGTCTCGGCGGAGTACCGCTGGTTCAGCTCGACGCCGTGGGCGTTGAACTCGTACACCTTGAACCCGATCGCCTCGCGGAGCTTCGCCCGCTGCTTCTCGGCCGCCTCGGTGTCGTCCTTGCGGGCGGCGATGTTGGCCCACAGCTGCTCGGGGGTCTGCGGGGAGAGCCCGTCGAGCGCCTCGAAGACGGGGGCGGTCTCGCCGATGGACTTGTTGGCGCGGGTGACGATCTGCTTGCCGATCGGGGCGCGTTCGGCGGTGTAGCTGTCGAGGAGCGCGGGGGCCGCGGTGCCGTCGAGGACGAGCTTGAGCTTCCAGGCCAGGTTGTAGGCGTCCTGGATGGAGGTGTTGGAGCCGAGGCCGTTGGACGGCGGGTGGCGGTGCGTGGCGTCGCCGGCGCAGAAGACCCGCCCGCTGGAGTAGGTCTCCGCGTACATCTCGTTGACGGTCCAGGCCGAGGAGGACTTGATGGTCACCGGGATCTCGTCGTCACCGACCAGCCTGCGGACGACCGACTCGGCGTACTCGGTGGTCAGGTCGGGGGCTCCCGCGGTGACGTCGTAGCCCCAGACGATCAGCCACTCGTCCCAGGGCCGGACGCACCGGACCAGGCCCGCGCCGATCCCGCCGACGGTGGCACCGGGGGCCAGCACCCAGTAGAGGGTGGACGGGCGGTGCGCGGTGTACTTCGTCAGGTCGGCGCCGAAGACGATGTTGATGCTCCCGGCCACCCCCATCTGGCCGCCCATCGGCAGGCCCGCGTCCTCGGCCACCTGGGACCGGCCACCGTCGGCGCCGATGAGGTACTTGGCACGGATGGTGTACTCGTCGCCGCGCAGCCGGTCCTCGACCGTGACCGTGACACCCTCGTCGTCCTGGACGAAGGACTTGTAGACGGTGCTGAAGCGCAGGTTGGTGCCCCGCGCCACCGCCGCGTCGACGAGGACGGGCTCCATGAGGTGCTGCGGCATGTCGCACATCCGGGTGGGGCTGGCCAGCTCGTGCGCGGCCTGGACGAGCGGGTCGTTGCCCCAGGAGCGGACCCGGCCCAGCTCCTCCCCGGCGAGGCTGGTGCAGAAGGTCGTGTCGCCCATCAGCTGCTGCGGCGTGGCCCTCGCGACCACCTCGTCCTCGACGCCGAGGTCGCGCAGCACCTCCATGGTGCGCTGGTTGGTGATGTGGGCCCGGGGCGTCTCGGCGAGACGCGCGTAGCGGGTGACCACGATGTTGGGGACGCCGTACGTACTCAGGGCGAGCGCGGCGGAGGCGCCCGCGGGGCCACTGCCGACGATCAGTACGTCGGTCACGACATCCGGTTCCACGGTGTTCACGAGAGACGCTCCAGGGGGTGAGGACGAGCACCGGCGGTCATGATCATGGAGGGCTGCGCGGGAGCGTGGGTGTCTCAATACGAGACAGTGCGCGCGGCTTGCCGGACGGCCGCAGTCCGGGGTACGGCGACGGGCCGCGCCCCTCCGGGCGGCGGTGCGGGCCGACCTGACGGAGTCGCCCGGGTGGACGTCATCTCTTCGATCTCGCCGGGTACCGTCAGTGGTGTCGTGACTACCGCGGAGCGCCTACCCGTCCACCCTGCCCTGGAATCGCTGGGCAGGGCCCGCGCGTTGTTCCTGGCGGGGCGCCAACTGCCGGACGGTGTACCGGAGGAGATCGTCGCCGCCTGGCGGCGCGCCCGGTTCCTCGGCCTGCGGCACGACGTGCCGGGTCCTGCGGCCGCCGCGCCACGCGACACGGTACGACGGGAGGGGTACCACCTGCTGGCCGCCGCGCGGCCGGTGCTCGAACGACTGGCCCCCGTCGTGGGCACCGGACGGGCGGCGCTCCTGCTGACCGACGAACGGCTGCGGGTGCTGTGGGCGACCGGGCGCGCGCCGGGCGCTCGGTGCCGCGAGGATTTCTCCGAGCAGGTGGCGGGCAACAACAGCGCGGCACTCGCACTGCGCACCCGGCGTCGCGCCGAGGTGCACGGTCCGGAGCACTTCCTCGATCTGTGGCAGGACGTGTCGGCGGTCAGCGTGCCCGTGCTCGCGCCGGATACCGGGCGGGCCGTGGGCACGGTGACGGTCACCACCGCACTGTGCGCCGACCGCGCCCCGCATCCCTGGGCGTCCCTCGCGGAGGCCGCGGCCGGTTCCGTCGAGGCGGAACTGCTGGCACGGTCACGGCCGGCCGAGCGGATTCTGCTGGACGCCTATCTGCGGGCCTCGCGGGAGCGGCGGCGGGCGGTCGTCGCCCTGGACGGCCGCAACCGACTGGTCAGCGAGGCCGCGGGGAGGCTGCTGTCACCGGAGGGGCTGGACGCGCTGGAGCGAAGCGTGGTCGCGCTGTTGCGGGACGGGGCCGGTGAAGGGGCCGGGGCCGGCGAGGAAGGACTGCCGGCGGCGGACCGCCCGGGTTCGGCGGGGTCGGGAGCGGTGGCGGCCGGGGCCGGTCCGGGAACGGGCGCGGCACGGCCCGGTACCGGGTGGGCGTCCGACACGGGGTCCGAGGCTGTCACAGGGACCACCGTGCCCGCGCCCGCTCCGGCGTACGTGACCACCGGCGCGCCGGGCTCGTACCGCGTGCGCCTGCCGGACGGTGAGCGGTGTTCGGCGAAGGTGTCCCCGGTGGCGCACCGGGGGTCGGTCATCGGGGCGGTGGCCGTGCTGGAGCCGCTGGGAGCCGGTACCGCGGTGCCGCTCGAGCGGGGGGCCGTGGCGCTGGCCGGGCGTTCGGTGCCCTGGCGGCACGCGGTGGGCCGGGCGACGGAGCTGGCCCGGTCGCCCGAGCCGTTGCTGCTCGTCGGCGAACGGGGCACCGGGAAGACCGCGCTGGCCCGTGAACTGACCCCCGAACTGCTGGTCGTCGACGCGGCGGAGGGCGAACTCGGTTCTGTGCTGCATGCGTTGAGGGAAGGCCACGCGCTCCTCATCCGCCATGTGGAGCGTCTCGCGCAGCCCGACATCGCGACTCTCAACTCGCTCCTCGCATCGCGGCCGGGGACACCGCTGCTGGCCACGTACACGCCCGGCACACCGCCCGGTCCCTGCCTCCAGCGCCTCCTGGACCGGCTGGCCGCCCGCTCGGTCACGCTGCCCGCGCTGCGCGAACGGCCGGAGGACGTCAGGGATCTACTGACGGCCGTGGCCCCGAAGCCGGAACCCGGTCAGCCTCCGCTGACCTGGACCCTGGACGCCCTGCGTGCCCTGGAGCGGCATCCGTGGCCCGGCAATGTCACCGAACTCGTCCATCTGGTGAGGGCGTTGGCCGAACAGCGGCGTGTGTGCGGGCCCGTTGGCCGCGCCGAACTGCCCGATCCCGTCCGCGAGGGGCCGGCGGCCCGGCGCCTGAGCCCCATGGAGCACGCCGAACGCTCCGCCATACTGGAGGCCCTGCGCCGCAACGGCGGCAACAAGGCCCGTACGGCGGTGTCGCTGGGCATCGCCCGCGCCACGCTGTACAGGAAGCTGCGGGAGTACCGGGGCTGAGCCCTTCGCGCGTCGTGTGGCGATCAACGGGTGGCCGCACGACCATGGGAAGGCCGGTTCACCCGTACGGACCTACTGCCTCACTCACCCTCTTTCACCACGTTCACCCGTGCCGCACCGTCCACCCCGTTCGCCAGGAAGGTGGGAGCCGATGTGCAGGTGGCTCGCCTATTCGGGAACGCCCGTCCTGCTCGACACGATCCTCTACCGGCCGGCGCACTCCCTGATCGACCAGAGCTTGCACTCCAAGCTGGGTGTCGAGACCACCAACGGTGACGGGTTCGGCGTCGGCTGGTACTCGGCCGACCTGGACACCCCCGCGATCTTCCGCGACATCGGTCCGGCGTGGAGCAACCGCAATCTGCGGGAGATCGCCGACCACGTCCGCTCCCCGCTGTTCTTCGCCCACATCCGGGCGTCGACCGGTACCGCGGTGCAGCAGACCAACAGCCACCCCTTCCGTCACGGCCGCTGGATGTGGATGCACAACGGCGCGATCGCCGACTTCCACCGGCTCCGCCGGGACCTCGCCCTGGCCGTCGCCCCGGACCTCTTCGCCGACATCGAGGGGCAGACGGACTCCGAGCTGATGTTCTACCTGGCGCTCACGCTGGGTCTGGAGGAGGACCCTCCGGGCGCGGTCTCGCGGATGGCCGGCCTGGTGGAGCGGGTCGGCCACGAGCACGGGGTTGAGGCCCCGCTGCAGATGACGGTCGCCGTGACGGACGGCGAGGCGCTGTGGGCCTTCCGTTACTCCAGCCAGAAGACGTCGCGCTCGCTGTTCTACAGCACCCGGGTGGACACGTTGCGCGCGCTCCACCCCGACCTGTCGTTCCTGCGGGAGGTCTCCGACGAGACCCGCCTCATCGTCTCCGAGCCCCTGGGCGACATGCCCGGTGCCTGGAACGAGGTCCCCGAGAGCAGCTACGGCGTCGTCCGGCCCGGGGAGGACGTGCTGCGCCCCTTCGCCCCGCAGGCCGCGTAGCCGCACGGTGCGGTCCGGGCGACCACCCGGCCCGGCACTCCGGCACATGCGTCAGAGGCCGTGGCGGAATACTCCGCCACGGCCCCTGATCTGCGACTTCACCACGACTTCGTGAAGTCGGGACGACAGGATTTGAACCTGCGACCCCTTGACCCCCAGTCAAGTGCGCTACCAAGCTGCGCCACGTCCCGGTGCGCTGCCCGCGGTGACCCGCGTGATCGCGCACTGAGAACTTTACCGTACGTCGGCCACTGCCCCGCAGCCGGTGAGGGGCGGGGGACAATCGGGGGATGAGCGGGACAGCGCGGGACGGGACGGCGTCGGGGCGGGACCGGGACGAGGAGGGGCGGGCGCGCAGCGCGCGGCCCCGGGACGGGCTGGGGCGTCCGTTGCCGTACGGGGCGCCGGGGGTCGAGCGGCAGCCGGAGGGGGTGGTGCGGGCTCCGGAGGAGACGGTCGCCGAGGCGCAGGCGCTGCTGGACGCGGGGAAGCCGTTCCACGCCCACGAGGTCTTCGAGGACGCCTGGAAGTCCGGGCCCGACGAGGAGCGCGCGCTGTGGCGGGGCCTCGCCCAGCTCGCGGTGGGCCTCACTCACTCGGCGCGCGGGAACGCCAGGGGCGGGGCCCTGCTGCTGCGGCGCGGGGCCGGGGCCGTGGAGGAGTGGGGCGCCGAGAGCGGGCGGCGGCGGCCCTACGGCGTGGATCTGGCCGGGGTGGGGGCCTGGGCGCGGCGGCTGGCCGGTGTCGTGGAGCGCGACGGCGGTGCGGTGGACGCGGGGGCCTGGGCTCCCCGGTTGCGCGGGGACGGGGCCGGACGGGCGGCGGCTCGTCCAGGGCCTCGGTGACGACAGACGGCGGGGGCGGCCCCTCAGCGCAGGAGTGGCCCGCAGGTCAGCGGAGGAGCAGCTGCAGGCCGCCCACGATGGTCGCCGCGATGACCAGCTGTTCGAACAGCTTCTGGTTGATGCGGTTCACCGCCCACTTGCCGAGGAGGGCACCCGGGACGACGAACAGGGCGAGGGCGGCGTCCAGCAGCAGGGAGTGCGCGTCGATGAGGCCGAGACCGACGCTGAACGGGACCTTGGAGACGTTGACGATGAGGAAGAAGAAGGCCGACGTGCCGAGGAAGCCGAGCTTCCGGAAGCCCGCCGAGAGCAGGTACATCGACATCACGGGCCCGCCGGCGTTGGCGACCATGGTGGTGAAGCCGCCGAGGACACCGTAGGAGCGGGCCTTGACGCGGCCGGCGCGGGTGGTGACGGCGTCGGGTTCGCCGTCGTTGTCGACCGCGCGCCGGCGCCACATCGTGACGGCCGCCATCAGCAGCAGGATCGCGCCGATCGAGGTGCGGACCATCCCGTCGTCGGCCCGGAGCAGGAAGAGCGTGCCGAGGACGACCCCCGCGCCGACCGCCGGGAAGAGCTTCCACAGGGTGGGCCAGTGGGCGTGCCGGCGGTAGGTCAGGACGGCGAGCACGTCCCCGACGATGAGGATCGGGAGCAGGACACCGGTCGAGGCGCGGGCGGGCAGGACGGCCGCGAAGATCGCGAGACTGACCGTGTTGGCACCGCTGACGGCGGTCTTCGAGAAGCCGACGAGCAGGGCCGCGAGGGCGAGGGCCGCGAACTCGGCCGTGGACAGGTGCCAGAGAGTCATCGTGTTCATGCGGAGCCCGATGCTATGCGCACCTATCGGCACGCGACAGGACCGTCTCGCCAGTCGGCCCTGCCCGCGCCCCGGTTCGGGATCCGGGCGGCCGGGCGCCGCCGGGTCCGGGTTTCGCCCCGGTCGGCCCATGGACCATCGTCCGACGGGCTGGCAAGATCCCCCGGGTACCTTCACCGACGTAGTTGGAGGAGTCATGGCCGACTCGCGCGAGCACCGCTTCGCCGGTACGCGGGGCGGTGTCACCGCACGGGAATGGCCGTGCGAGGGCGCGCGGTACGTCGTGCTCCTGGTGCACGGCTACGGGGAGCACATCGGCCGGTACGAGCATGTGGCCGACGCTCTGGTGCGGCACGGCGCTGCGGTGTTCGGCCCCGACCACATGGGGCACGGCAGGTCGGCGGGCGAGCGGGTGCTGATCGAGGACTTCGAGGACGTCGTCGCCGATGTGCGCGCGGTGGACGTACTGGCCAGGGACACTTATCCGGGTCTGCCGGTGGTGCTGATCGGCCATTCGATGGGCGGGCTGATCGCCGCGCGGTACGCCCAGTGCCACGGGGCCGGGCTCGCCGCGGTCGTCCTGTCCGGGCCGCTGATCGGGATCTGGCAGCCGCTGCGGGCGTTGCTCGCCCTTCCGGAGATGCCCGAGGCGCCGCTCGACCCCAAGCTGCTCTCCCGGGACATGGCGGTCGGCGCGGCGTACGCGAACGATCCGCTGGTGTGGCACGGCCCGTTCAAGCGGCCGACGCTGGAGGCGATCGACCGCGGTCTGGAGACGATCTCGAAGGCCGGGCCGGTCGGTGCCCTCCCTCTGCTGTGGCTGCACGGCGACGACGACCGGATCGTGCCGCTGTCCGGCAGCCGTACGGGGATCGAGGAGTTCCGCGGCGCCGAGTGGGCCGAGCGGATCTATCCGGGTGCCCGGCACGAGGTGCTCAACGAGACGAACAAGGCTGAAGTGCTCGCGGACGTCAAGGAGTTCGTGGACGCCGCGCTGGGGCGTTGAGCCGCCGCCGCACACCGCGTTTTCCCCCGTGCGGCCTGGGCACCCGGACCCGCATGGAGTGGTTGCGGAGAGCGGCCTGCGTGGGAGAGGACCCCGAACTGTTCTTCCCCGTGGGCACCACAGGGCCGGCGCTCGACGACGTCGCCGCCGCCAAACGCGTCTGCGCCCGCTGCCCGGTGCGCCGCGAGTGCCTGAACTGGGTGCTCGGCAACGGGCAGACGGCCGGCGTGTGGGGCGGCATGGGCGAGGAGGAACGCACCGAACTGCTCCGCAGAGCCGGGAGTGCCGACGCCGCCCGGTACGAAGCGTTCGCCGGTATGAAGCGTGAAGCGATAGGGAGCACTGCGCAATGACGATGGTGAGGAGCACACTTCCCGAGCCCGCCCGCCGGATCGCGGGCGACGCGCTGCAGGAGAGCCTGGTGGATCTGCTGGGGCTCTCCCTGATCGGGAAGCAGGCCCACTGGAACGTCGTGGGACCGAGGTTCCGTTCGATCCACCTGCAGCTGGACGAGGTGGTGTCCACGGCCCGGACGTTCGCCGATCAGGTCGCCGAGCGCGCGGCGGCGCTCGGCGTGGCCCCGGACGGGCGGCCCGAGACCGTGGCCGCCCGGTTCGCCCTGCAGGGGCCGAAGGACGGCTGGCTGCGGGACACCGAGGTCGTGAAGCTGCTGGTGGAGGCGCTGGAGACGGCGATCGAGCGCCTGCGCGAGCGTATCGAGTCCGTGGAGGAGGCCGACAAGGTCACCCAGGACCTGTTGATCTCCGTCACCTACGAGCTGGAGAAGCAGCGCTGGATGTTCGAGGCCGAGAACTGGCCGCGCGAGGACTGACGGCACCGCGGGCGAGCGGCGGCGGCACGGCGGCCGCCCCCGCCTCCTCCACGACCGCGGGCGGCCCGGGCCCGACACCGTACGGTGT
>NZ_JBHVDD010000111.1:0-26703 GCF_042802995.1 Streptomyces sp. NPDC057438 | reverse complement strand
GGTGCGGGGGGGGGGGGGGGGGGCCGGGGCGTCGGCCGACGCCCCGGACCCGGGGCCAGGAGACGTGGGCCGCCAGCCGGAACACCACGCTGCGGCGCAGCGGGCCCTCCGGCATCTCCGGGTCGTCGAAGTCGTCGGACGGGTCCCTGGTCATGCCGAGGCGCCGCATCACCGCCTGGGAGCGGAGGTTGGCGGCGGTGGTCACCGCCAGGATCTCCGGGAGGTGCAGGCGTGCGAAGCCGAAGTCCACGACCGCCCGCGCGGCCTCGGTGCCGTAGCCGTGACCCCAGGCCGTACGCGCCAGCCGCCAGCCCGCCTCCACTCCGGAGAACGGCATGCCCTCGTCCACCGGGTCCAGACCGGTGAATCCGACGAACTCGCCCGTGGCGCGCACCTCGACCGCCCACCAGCCCCAGCCCCGCCGGTCGAGGTCGTGCTGGAAGCGGGCGGCGGACGCGTCGCTCTGCTCTCTCGTGAGGACACCCGGAAAGTGCTCGCGCACCTCGGGATCGGCGTTCATGGCGGCCCAGGGGGCCAGGTCGGAATCCCGCCAGGAGCGCAGGAGGAGACGGTCGGTGCGCAGTTCGGACATCGCGCCAACCTAGTGTGAACAGGGGGCGCGGACGATCGAATATCCGTTCCGGGCATCGTGGTCGCCGCTGCGCACCCGGCGTGCGTGGGCGCGGGGAGTCCTCACCGGCCCGACCGTGCCGACGGTCGGGCCCGGTGGCTACAGCCCCCCGCTCGCCCCCAGCCCCCACCGCACCGCCCGCAGGTGTTCGGCCAGCGGGCCGAGGCCGACGTCGTGGCGGCGTTCGTCGACCGTCTCGGGGTGGCGGATGGGGTACGGGAAGAGTGTGCCGGGGTTGATCCGGGTGCCGTAGAACTGGGGCTGGCTCAGGGCGACCGCGCAGTGGTCGGCGATGTAGGCGTGGTGCACGGCCGGGCAGCGGCCGTCCGCGACCGCTTCGGCGATCAGATCGCGGCAGCGGAGCTGGAACCCGAGGTCGGGGGCGTGCAGCAGGAGCATCAGGGCCGCGGTGGAGGCGGTTTCGCCGACCGTGTCGGCGGTGGGCCAGCCGTGGCGGGTGACGATCGTGCGGAGGGCGTCGCCGTTGCCGACGTGGCACTCGGCGATGCGATCGCGAGCCCGTGCGGTGGGCGCCGACCGGGCCTCCCGGGCCAGCCTCCGCTCGTCCTCGGCCCTGCGGACCAGCTCGGCGGCGAGCACCTGCCCACGCGGCGGTGGTGCCGCGCCGGACGCGGGCCCGGATGTGGAGTCCATGGCCGGGGCGCCCCTCACAGCGGCTCCCGGACGGTGAGCGGGAACCTCGCCTCGTGTGGGATCAAGGCATCCTCGCCGCGTCCCGGGAGCGGCCCGCCCCGCCGTGCGGAGCGTCGTGGCCGCTCCGGCCTGGGGCGTACCCCGCCGCGGGGATCCGTCGGCGGGGTACGCCGACCCGGACTGCCGTCATCGTCTCTCTCCGTCTCCTCGGGGTTGGTGGGGCCGACCGGCGTGGCGGGCCGCCGGTGCTGTTGTCGCAGACAACAGCACCGGGCGAGGGAAAAGCCAGGTGGTGGAGGGGGTGTGCGGTTGCGGGCGGGTAGTGGCTCGCGTCGTGCGGGTTCTCGGCCGTGGTGCACATCGACGCGGCCCCGCCCCTCGGCAGGTGGGACGTCCCCGTGGGTCGGCCCGGCAGGCGTCGGACGGCCGTCGAGCCGCGCCGGCCTCAAGCGGTCGCCCCCAGCACCACACGCGACCGGCGTTCGAAGTCCTGTACGAGCGGTTCGTCGCGGCGGGACGCCAGCCGGCCCCGGAAGTCACGGAGGGCCTGGATGGACCGTTCGCTGTGCACACCGCTGAGCGCTTCGAGCGCGACGGTGGCCGTGGCGATCGCCTCGTCCAGGCGGTTCTGCTGGAGGTGGGCCGTCGCGAGGACGGACCGGCTGATGGCCTGACGCCGACGGCGGTCGGCATGGGCGCGCACCGACTCGCCCGCCGTGTGCTCGGCCTGCGCGGCGAGGCCCAGGTCGCGGAAGCAGACCGCCGACTCGGCCTGGAGGTAGTGGTGGTCGAGGAACCGCACCCAGGGCGACTCCTGGGCGGCGCCCCGGCTCGCGTCGAGCTGCTTCTCGGCGGCGCGCAAGGCCTCGGCGGTCTCGCGGGGACGGCCCAGCGCGGCGTGGCCGCGCGCGGACATGGCGTGCAGGCGCATCAGGCCGAGCGGGCTGCCGGAGTCCTTGGCGGTGGCCACCCCGGCCCGGGCCAGGGCCACCCCCTCGTCGGGGCGGCCCAGACTGGTCGCCAGATGGGACAGGCCGGCCAGGATCTGCCCGCCCAGCACATGGTCGCGGCCCTCCGCGCAGAGCCTGAGGCCCTGCGTCATGTACCGCTGGGCGAGGCCGTACTCCCCGGCGTCGTACGAGCTCCAGCCCGCCATCGCGGCCAGCCGTGCGGCGGCGGCGAACAGTTCGCGCCGGTGGTGCGGCGGCAGGCCGCGCTGCTGGAGCAGGGGGACCACCTCGGTGGTGAGGTACTGCACGATGCTCGTACGGATGCCGCCGCCCCCGTACTGGTTGTCCATCTCGTCGAACATGCGGAGCATCGCGTGGACCTGCTCCACCGGCCCGCCGCCCGACACCGGTGCGAGCCTCGGGGCGTCCCGGCTCTCCACGAGCCACAGCAGCCAGGCCCGCTGGGGGTTCGCGAGCGCGCCCGGCACGAACGGCACCGAACCCAGCAGACTGCGCCGGGAGATGTCGGTGGAGCCCAGTTCCGCCAGGGTGTGCAGGGTCTCCGCCACGTTCTCGGTGTAGAGCAACGCCCGCCCCGTCACCGGCCGTCCGCGGTCGAGCGGGAAACCGAGGTCGGCCGGGGTGAGCGCGCGGCCCAGCCGTTCGCCGAGGACCGCCGCGATCAACTCCGGTGTGCTGCCCCGTGGTTGCTGGCCCTGGAGCCAGCGGGTGACGGAGGCCTTGTCGTAGTTGGTGTCCGCGCCCTGGCAGCGGCCCAGGTCGTTGACCCGGAGCGCGAGGGAGGCGTACGAGCAGCCGGCCTCCTTCAGGGCCGCCGCCAGCGGTTTGTTGGGTCCGCCGGCCGCTTTGGCCGGGGGCCTCGGTAATCCGTGTGATCCGTTCGTCACGGCGGCCATCCAGGTTGTCGCATCGAGTCGGCGCGCGGCTTGTCCCGTGCCCGCCGTGGCGCCAACTCCTGGGCGGGCCGGAGGAGTTCGAGGACACTGCCGTGCGTGTGCGGCAGGTCACCCCGTCACTATGGTGGCCGAACAACTCAGCCCGCAACCGGCGTTCTGATAATTTCAGAATGAACCGCGAAGACCTGTCCGTGTCAACGGATCGCGTGGCACACTGCACGCTGTGGATCCCGTCCCGGGAGGTTGCACGTGAGTGAGACCCGCGTCGGAGGGAGCGCTCCCGCGGCGCCCACTGTCCTGCGCATGGTCCTCGGCAAGCGGCTCCGCCAGCTGCGGGAACAGGCGGGAGTCTCCTTCGACGACGCCGCCCGCGCCATCGAGGTCACCGCGCTGACGGTCCGCCGCATGGAGAAGGCCGAGGTCGGGCTCCGTATCCCCTACGTGAAGGAGTTGCTGCGCACCTACGGGGTCTCGGGCAGCGAGATCGAGGGCTTCCTCGCCCTCGCCCGCGAGGCCAACCAGCCCGGCTGGTGGCACAAGTTCCGTGATGTGCTGCCGGAGTGGTTCAGCGCGTACGTGAGCCTGGAGAGCGAAGCCGCCGTCATCCGTCTCTACGAACCCCAGTACGTCCCCGGTCTGCTGCAGACCCACGACTACGCCGCCGCGCTGATGCGGGTCGGCTTTCCGAACGCGAGCCCGGAGGACGTCGACCGCCGGGTCGCCCTGCGCCTCAGACGCCAGGACCTGCTGGCCAAACCCGAGGCGCCGGCCGTCTGGGCCATCCTCGACGAGACCGTGCTGCGCCGGCCCGTGGGCGGCCCCGAGGTGATGCGGGCCCAGATCGACCGGCTCGCCGAGGCGACGGACCGGCCCAAGGTCAGGATCCAGATCATGCGCTTCGCGGCCGGACCCCACCCCGGGGCGTTCGGCCCCTTCCACTACTTCCGCTTCGGCTTCTCCGAACTCCCCGACATCGTCTACACCGAGGGCCTCGCGGGCGCCCAGTACGTCGACCAGCCCGCGGACGTCGTGACCTATCTGGAGGTACTGGACCGGATGTCCGTGCAGGCGGAACCGGTCGCTCGGACCAGGGACATCCTGGCGGCACTACGCAAGGAGTTGTGACCATGGCAAGGACACCCGACAGCCCCGTCCACAGCGGCATGCCCGCTCCCGAACTCGGCGCCGAGGGCTGGCGCAAGCCCTGGAGCGGCACGAACGGCGGTTCCTGCGTCGAGGCCAAGCGCCTGGCCGACGGCCGTGTGGCCTTCCGCCAGTCCACCGATCCGGACGGCCCCGCCCTCGTCTACACCCGGGAGGAGATGACGGCGTTCCTGGCGGGCGCCAAGGCCGGCGAAGCCGATTTCCTCATCGCCTGACCCCTCCCGCGCCGCGCCGGCCACCGGGGGCACCACGGCCTCACAACCGGACAACCCGTGCGCGCACTGCCCCCGTCCCGCGGTCGTGGTCAGACTGGGGGCATCTCCAGGCCGCGTACGGGATCGCGAGGGCGACGCCCGCCGCACCACCCGAAGGGAGCGGCATGGTCGTGCCGACTCGTGAGCCGGGCCGAGCCCTGCCGGTCGCCGCGGCGGGGCGGGGATGATCCCGCCGCCCGCGCTCACCCGGTACCGGACCCTCGTCGTCGAGGGGCACGACGGTCCCGGCCGGGACCGTCTCGTGGGCGAACTGGCGGACCTCGGCTTCGAGGTCCGGCACGTACCGCCCGCCCTGCACCACTTGGACCCGGCCCTGCCCTACCGCGAACTCCTCGACGGCCCCGGCCGACTGGCCGTCGACGGGCACCTCATCGCGGAACTCGTGCACGGACCGCTGCGCCGGGGCCGCTCCCGGGTGACGTGGATGCAGGCACTCGACCTCGCCGACGCCGTGGCCGAACGCGACGGGGCCATGCTCCACCTGACCACGGCCGAGGTCACGGAGGCCGCCACCGCCTACGCCCGGGTCTTCCGCACCCTCGCCCAGCACGTACCCGTGGTCACCCTCGACACCGGGGAGCCGGGCGGCCCCCTGCGCACCCCCGCTGCTCCTCCGTCCCAACTCTGGCAACACGCCGGGCAGTTGACGATAGGTTGATGTACGACCACGCGATGTGAGGCAGGAGAGTACCCATGGCAGACCTCCAACCCACCCCCGACCAGAAAGCACTGTCGAAGATCGACACCACGGTGCCGCACTCGGCCCGCATCTGGAACTACTGGATGGGCGGCAAGGACAACTACGAGGTCGACCGCGAGGCGGGCGACGCCTACCGCGAGATCGCCCCCAACATCGAGACGATGGCCCGTGCCTCCCGGGTGTACCTCATCCGCACGGTCACCTTCGTGGCCCGCGAGCGCGGCATCCGCCAGTTCCTGGACATCGGCACGGGCCTGCCGACGTACGACAACACCCACCAGGTCGCCCAGAAGGTCGCCCCGGAGTCCCGCATCGTCTACGTCGACAACGACCCGCTGGTGCTGCGTCACGCCCAGGCCCTGCTCACCAGCACCCCCGAGGGCGTCACCGACTACGTCGACGCGGACCTGCGCGACCCGGACACCATCCTCGAAGCCGCCGGGAAGATCCTCGACTTCGACAGGCCCGTGGCACTGATGCTCATGGGCATCCTCGGCCACATCCAGGACTACGACGAGGCACAGGCCATCGTCCGCCGCCTCCAGGCCGCCCTGCC
Source organism: Streptomyces sp. NPDC057438 (assembly GCF_042802995.1). Classification (NCBI taxonomy): domain Bacteria; kingdom Bacillati; phylum Actinomycetota; class Actinomycetes; order Kitasatosporales; family Streptomycetaceae; genus Streptomyces; species Streptomyces sp. NPDC057438. The sequence continues at coordinate 20,856 of NZ_JBHVDD010000111.1, read as the reverse complement.
GTCGGGCAGCTACTTCGTCCACTACGACAGCACGGACACCGACGCCGAGCTCAAGCGCGCCCAGGACGGCTATGACGACACCGGCGCCGTCCCCTACGTGCTGCGCAGCCCCCGGCAGCTGCACGCGTACTACGAGGGCCTGGAACTGCTGGAGCCCGGCATCGTCTCCTGCCCGCTGTGGCGTCCGGAACCCGGCACGAACCCGGAGCCGACGGACGTGTACGGGGGAGTGGCCCACAAGGCGTAGCGGCACCGGACCGGCGCGCGGCGATCCGGGTAGGGCGAGCCGGCAGGGACGGCAGAGTACTCCGGGGCACTTCGGGTAGGCCCCCCCGCATGACGGGCCCCCACGACATCGACCGGCAGATTCTCGACGCCGTGGAGAATCTGGTGCCCCTGTGGTTCTCGGCGGTCGAGGACGTGACCCCCCGGTTGTCCCCCAGACAGATACTGGCGCTGCGGGCGGTGCGCCGGCGGCCCGAGCTGAACCTGACCGCCCTGGCCGAGAGCCTGCGGGTGGGGCTGCCCACGGCCAGCCGGCTCTGCGACCGGCTGGAGTCGGCCGGCCTGCTCCAGCGGCGCGTCCGGCACGGCGACCGGCGCGAGGTGCTCCTGGTGGTCACCGAGCGCGGAGTCGGGTTCCTGACGGACATCACCGACCGGCTGTCGGCGCGGCTGGCCGACGCCCTGGCGGCGATGCCGCCGGCCGAGCGCGCACGGGTCGAGCAGGCGCTGCGGGCCCTGGGGGGCTCCGTCAGCTGAGCCGCGCCGGGATCCGCCCGGTGCCGCTGCGCACATGGCAGAGCAGCAGGCACACGTCGTCCTCGTGCTCCTCGTCCAGCAGCGGCTGGAGGAGCCGGTCGGCCGAGTCCTCCAGATCGCCGTCGAGCGTGGCCGGCTCAAGCTCCGCCAGCGCGGTCGCCAGCCGGTCGATGCCCGGGTCGATGCCCTGGGCCCGGCGTTCCACCAGCCCGTCCGTGTAGAGCGCCAGGGTCGAGCCCGGCGGCAGCGGGACGGTGTGGTCGGCGATCTCCTGGTGGAGCGGGATGCCGAGCATCGCGCCCGGCTTGGCGTCCAGGACCGTCACCCGTCCGTCGGGCGCGCGCAGCACCGGCGGTGGATGCCCCGCGGCGGCCCAGGTGAGGGTGGGCTCGCGCGGATGGAACCGCGCGATGACGGCGGTGGCGTACAGGTCGGGCTGCAGATGGTGCAGGAACAGATGGAGACGGGTGAGGAGCCGGCCGGGTGTCTCGCCGTCCACGGCGTAGGCGCGCAGCGCGGTCCGCAGCTGGCTCATCATCACCGCCGCGCGCAGACCGTGCCCGGTGACATCGCCGATGACGGTGATCAGGCTGCCGTCGGGCTGGCGGAAGGCGTCGTACCAGTCGCCGCCGATGTTCAGGCCCCGCGTGGCCGGCAGATAACGGGCCGCCAGCCCCAGTCCCGGTGTGGTGGGCAGTTCGGTGAGCAGGGCCCGCTGCAGGGTCTCGGCGATGTCGCGGTTGTGCTCGAAGCGCCGGGCGTTCTCCAGCGCGACCCCGGCGCGCCGGGCCAGTTCGATCAGCATCACGGCGTCGTCGGCGTCCCAGCGCTGGTCGTCCGGCGGGGACAGCGTCAGTACGCCCAGGGGCGCGCCCCGGGTCATCAGCGGTACGCACAGCAGGGGCCGGGCGGGGGCGAGCGCCGAGGGCGGCTGGTCGTCGACGCCGGGCAGCCCGCCCGGGTGGTCGGCGGCGTACTGGGGGCGTCCGCGGCGGGCCGCGACGACGGCGGCGGCCGGGCGCGGACCGCCGCGGGCCAGGTCGCCCTCCCCGTCGAACAGCCATACGTCGGCGGTCCTCGCGTACCGGGGCACCAGGAGCGTGGGCAGCAGCCGCACGATCGCGTCGGGGTTGAGGGAGGCGGTCAGGGCGGCGCTGGAGTCGGCGAGGAAGGTGAGCCGGCCGCGCGCGCTCTCGGCCTCCTCACGGGCCTTCTGCTCGGCGGCGAAGAGGTCGCGCTGCGCGCGCCCGGCCGCGTCCAGTTCGGCGTGCAGGGCGAGGACACCCTGGTTGGTCTGGTGCAGCTCCTCGCGGTGGAAGGTGACCAGCGCCTCCTGCCCGTCGAGTTTCTCCAGCAGCAGCGCGGCGTCCTCGTCGGCTCCGAACAGGGCCTCCGCGAGCGTCTCGGGATCACCGGGCACCTGCCCGCTGTCCGGCAGGCGCCCCTCCCCGGAGCAGGCGACCGTGAACCGCCACGGCTGGCGGAACTCACCCGGCCGCCGGTTCGCCGACGTCACCTCGACCAGGAACCGGCTGCCGCCGGGCCCCGCCGTCGTGGCCCGCGCGGTCAGCAGCCACCCGCCCCCCTTGGTGAGGCACTGCCGCAGCTGCGCGGAGAGCACGGACACCAGCCGCGCCCGGTCGGTCGTGGAGACCCCGTGCGCGGCGGCCAGCCGCGCGGTGGCGATACGGGCCCGGGCGGCGTCGATGATGGAGCTGACATGCCAGGTACGGGTCATGGGAAATGGTCCGGCGGGGAGGGGCTCAGTACGGCGACGGTGGTGTCGTCGCGGACCGGCCGGGCGGGGCTGCTCGCGTCGCGCACGATCACGGCGGCGATCACAGCGGGGTCGAGGGAGGGGCTGTGGGCGGCGGGTCCGGGGCTCCAGCGGCTGGGCAGACCGTCGCTGTGCAGCACGAGCAGACAGTCGGCCCCCCAGTCCGCCGCGTGCTGCGGCAGACGGGCCGCCCGGTGGGCACCGACTATGCCGGGACGTGACAGCAGCGGCTGCCACTGCGCGCCGGTGCGCAGCCGTGCCCCGATGTTGCCGATGCCGGAGAACAGCAGCCTGCCCGCGGCGATGTCGAGCTGGGCGACGGCGACGGCCGCGCCCCGGGTGTCGCGCAGCGCGCCCTCCAGCCGCCGCAGCAGCTCGGCGGGGGGCAGCGCGGGCGCGCGGTACAGCTGCTCCACGGCCGCCGAGGAGGCGCGGGCCGCCGCCACACCGTGCCCCAGTCCGTCGGCGAGCATCAGCGTGGTGAGGTCGCCCTCGCGGACCCACGCCCACGCGTCGCCGGAGAACTCGGCCCCCGCGAAGGGCACGTTGACGCCACCGGCGCGTACGTCCGAGGCGGGGGAGGGGGCCGGACCGCCGCGGCGTGCGGGGCGGGCGCCGAGCCGGGCCAGGGCGATGGTGCCCCGGCCGACCGTGCTGTGCAGGTCGAAGTCGTCGGCGACCCGGCGGCAGGTGCCGAGGCCCGCGCCGAGCGAGGACGTCGTGGAGAAGCCGTCGCGCAGCGCGCCCGCCACGTCGCGCACCCCCGGGCCGTGGTCGATCGCCACGATCTGCACCATGGGCGCCGCGCCGTCCGCGCGCTCCGGCGCGGGGCGGGAGACGACGTCCAGCAGTATCAGCCCGCCACCGGCGTGCTTGAGCAGGTTCGTCGCCAGCTCGGTGGCCACCAGCGCGCAGCCGGCGGCACGGTCCTCGTCCAGCCCGGCCCGCGCCGCCGCCGCCTCGGCGGCCACCCGGGCGTCGCGCACCCGGGTCGAGTCGTGCACCGGAACCTCCCAGACGCGCGGCATCACCGCTCCTCGCGCGGGCGCGGCGCACCCGGCATCCAGGACGTCACCGTGACTGCGGTGCCCGAGCCCGGGCGGCTGTCGATCGCGAACTCGTGGACCAGCCGCCGGGCGCCGCCGAGGCCCATGCCCAGCCCCTCCCCGGAGGTGTAGCCGTCGACGAGGGCCTGGTCGAGGTCCGGGATGCCGGGGCCCTCGTCGCTGAAGACCAGCCGCAGCCCGCGCGCGCCGCCCTTGTCCACGGGCTCGCACTCCATCTGCCCCCCGCCGCCGTGGACCAGGGTGTTGCGGGCCAGTTCACTGGCCGCGGTGACGAGTTTGGTCTGCTCGACCAGACCGAAGCCGAGCTGGGCGGCCGCCTGCCGCACATGCTGACGTACCCACACCAGATCGAGGTCCGAGTGGATCGGCAGGCAGGCGGAGATGCCGCCGGCGGTCTGCATCACGGACTCTCCTGGCGTGCGTGTCCCCGGCGGGGGAAGGCAGGATGCGGTTCGCCGAGGAGACGGAACGCGTCCTCGGTACTGAGCGCGGTACGCAGTCCCGGCAGGGTGAGCCCCAGCTCCACCAGCGTGATCGCGACGGCCGGACGCATGCCCGCCACCACGGTCCCGGCGGCGAGCAGACTCGTCTGGGCGGCGATGTCACCGAGCACCCGGCCCAGGAACGAGTCCACCATCTCCACCCCGGACAGGTCGATGACCACGCCCGTGGCGCCGCTGCGCACCACGGTGGAGCTGATGTCCTGCTGGAGCTGCTCCGCCGCGCCGTCGTGCAGATCGCCCTGGAGCGACACCAGGAGCACGTTGCCGAGCTTGAGCACCGGTACGGGCGCCCCGTACGAGGACGGACCGCCGTACGCGGCGAAGAGATCGCCGCTCACCTGTGCCCCGAACCGGCCGGGCCGCGGGACACGATGTCCGTGCCCAGCTCCCGCAGCGCGTAGGCCAGGGCGTCCGCGAGGCTGGTGCGGGTGAGCACCGAGCTGAGGTCGATGCCCAGGTGGACGATGGTCTGCGCGATCGGCGGCCGGATGCCCGAGACGATGCACTCGGCTCCCATCAGCCGCGCCGCGGCCACGGTCTTCATGAGGTGCTGGGCCACCAGTGAGTCGACGGTCGGGACGCCGGTGATGTCCAGGATGGCGAACCGGGCGTGCTGCTCGACGATCGAGTCGAGGAGCCGCTCCATCACCACCTGGCTGCGCGCGCTGTCCAGCGTGCCGATCAGCGGGACGGCGACGATGCCCTCCCACAGGCTGATCACCGGCGTGGCGACCTCCATCAACTGCAGGCGCTGTCGGTGGATGAGTTCCTCGCCCTCGTTGAGAGCCGTCTCCAGCACCACCAGACGCAGGGTGCCCATCAGGACCGTCAGCGTCGTGGTGCACTCCCGCAGATGCGTGGCCGGTGCGGCGGCGAACTCGGCGACCAGCAGCTCCGTGACGGGCGGCCGCAGCGCGTCCACCTCGGCGGAGATCTGCGTGACGGTGGAGCCGGCCCGCGCCCGGGAGGCGGCCGTCCGCGCGAGCTGCTCGCGCACGACATGGAAGCCGCCGGCCTCCGCGTCCTCGACGCTCTCCGCGGCGGCCACCGCGGCGAGCGCGTCCACGACGGCCCGGCCCGCTTCCACCGCCTCGTCCCGGGAGTGGGTGAAGACGGTGCGGAACAGCGCCGCGTCGGCCCAGCGCTGCGCGATCTGTTCCTGGCGGCGGCGCATGAACTCCGCCACCTCCTGCGCCGGTGTCAACTGCCGGTCTGCCGTGTCCTGTTCCGGCACGGGTGTCTCCTCACTCACTGGCGCGCCTCCCCTTTTGCGGGAGACGACTGTCGGGCGAACTCATCAGGGGGTTCGGGCGGACTCCCCCCGGCCGAACCAGTCGAGACAGACCACGAGCGCGTCGTCGTCCGCCACGGGTGTGCCGCGGTGACCGGAGAGCTCCCTGAGCACCGCGCCGGGGACGTCGGCGGCGGGCAGCAGCCGCGTGGCGTTGATCGCGCGGGCCAGCGCGCGTTCGCCGTACTCCTCCCCGCCGGGCGTGGCCACGGAGTACACGCCGTCGCTGACGAAGACGAGCCGGTCACCGGGTTCGATCGTCAGCTCCTGGGAGGTGTACTGCGTCTCCTCGAACATGCCCAGCGGCAGCTGTGCGTCCAGGGCGATGGAGGAGACGTTCCCCTCGCGCAGCAGCAGCATCCGCGGGGAGCCCGCGTCGACGATCCGCAGCTGCCCGGTGGCCAGGTCCAGGTCCAGCAGCAGCACCGACAGGTGCTGGGCCCCGCCGTACTGGGCGTGGAGGGCCTGGTCGGCCAGGGCCGCCTGGTCGGCGATGGGGACACCGGCCCGCCGGGCGTTGCGCAGCGCGTTGATCCCCAGGTTGGTCAGCAGGGAGGCCTCGATGCCCTCGCCCATGCCGTTGGTGACGTACAGCATCAGGCGGTCGGCGTCGGCGGACCAGTCGAAGTTGTCGCCGAAGATCGCGTAGGCGGGTTCCAGCTGGCCGCCGAGCGCGTACTCCGCGGTGGTGGAGGAGCGGGCCGGCAGCAGCTGCCACTGCATCTCCGCCGCCAGGGTCAGCCGGCTGGCGCGCCGCGCCCGTACATACAGGTCGGTGTCGCGCTCCGCGACGACCAGCTCGTGCGCCAGGACCCCGGCCAGCTCGGTCAGTTCGGTCAGGACCTCCTCGGCGTGCGCGGCGGACGGCAGCGTCAGACGCAGCACGCCGAGCCGGTCACCGCGCACGGTGACCGGCAGATGCGCCCGCACCCGCCCGTCGCCGCGCTTCTCCAGGTACGGTTCCTGCGCCCCGAACGCCCGGCCGGTCGGGCCGCCGTGCATCGGCACGGGTTCCGGCGGGTCCGGGCGCGGGGACACCGGTCGCAGCGCGGTGAGCGAGTAGTCGGCCAGGTACAGTTCGACCTCCCGCGCGGACCAGGCGTCGCCGTCCAGTTCGTCGCGCAGGGCGTCGAGCAGGTGGTGCGGAGCAGCGGAGCGAAGCGCCCGTTCGGCTGCCACGAATCTGTTCACGATGTCGGATACGCCATTCTTTCCAGAGCTGACAGTGTTCGAGATGCCTGGAAGAGTGGGCCCGTGACTTCCTCCTCCAACCCGCGGCCGGACGAGGTGGCTCGTGTGACCTCCGAGGCGGCCGAGCTGCTGGAGGTCCTCTGGGGACGCGCCTCGACGGCTCCGGTGTCCGCCTCCCAGCTCCGCGTGCTCTTCATCCTGGAGCACAGCGACGGCATCAACCTGCGGATGCTCGCCGACGCGCTCGGTTCCACGCCACCCTCCACCAGTCGGCTCTGCGACCGCCTGGAAGCGGTGGGTTTCGTCGAACGCCGTGTCAGTACGGCGAGCAGGCGCGAACTGTGTCTGAGGCTGAGCCGGCGCGGACAGGCCTTCCTGATGGACCTGCGCGATCGTCGCGAACGGGCCCTGCGATCCGTGCTGGAGCAGATGCCCGCCGCGAAGCGGACCGCGCTGCTGGAGGGGCTGGAGGCGTTCTGCGCGACCGCGGCGGCCGAGATCCACGAGTCGGAAGCCGAGGACGCCCGGAGCGCCTGACCGCCGCCGACCTGGTCCGACAGCATCATCCCAACCTTTCCCACACTCTTGGCCCGGCTCACTCTGTTGCCTTCCGGCCATAGTTGTCAAACGACAACTGTTGGCCATGGCTACGCCTTGACGCACCGACGGAAAAGGCCGAACGGCACGGTCCGTCGGTGCGTCGACGCGTCGCCAACGGCTATTCCTCAGCCGGTCGTTCGTCCGGGAGCGAGGCGACCTGCCCGGAATCGACGGCGGCCAGCGCCTCGTCCACGCTGTCCACCGTGGCGACGGTGAGACTGACACCGGTGAGGTCGAGTATGCGGCGCACGGCGGCCGTCGGGGCGATGACATAGACACCGCCCGGGATCCGCCGCACCTCCTGGTAGGTCCGCAGGATGATGTTCATGCCCGACGAGTCCATGAAGGGGACGGCCGACACGTCCAGCAGGAAATGCCGCCGGCCGTGGCGCAGCTGGTTCGCGAGGTGGTGCTGCAGCTCGGTCGCCGTGTCGATGTCCAGTTCCCCTTCGATCGTGAGCAGCACGGCGTCGTCCCGGGGGAGGTCGACCTTGATCGACAGTGGGTTGTGGGCAACGGACACAGGAGCCTCCAAGGCGCTACCGATCGGGACGGGTGCCCCGATGTGCGGAATTCGACGCATCGCCCGGCGATGCGCCCGTGCGCATACCCGCGAATCGTCCGGACACACCGGCCCGATCAGGCGACACCGGGTTCCAGGAGTCCCGTGCGCAGCCGCTTGATGATCCGGCTGATCAGCCGGGACACGTGCATCTGCGACACCCCCAGCTCCTCGGCGATCTGCGACTGGGTCCACTCCTCCACGAACCGCAGGTGGATGATGCGCCGCTCACGGTCGTCGAGCTGGGCGATCAGCGGCGCCAGTGAGTGGAAGTCCTCGACGAGCTGCAGAGAGTGGTCCTCCTCGCCGATGAGGTCGCCGAGCACGGCGTCGCCGTCCTCGCCGCCGTCGGAGGTGAGGGCCGCGTCGAGCGAGGAGGTGTTGTAGCCGTTGGACGCCTTGCGCGCCTCGATGACCTCCTCCTCCGACAGCGACATCAGCTCGGACAGCTCACGCGTCGTCGGCATCCGGCCCAGCCGGGACTGCAGCTCGTCCGTCGCGCGGGCCAGCTCCACCCGCGCCTCCTGCAGCCGCCGCGGCACGTGCACCGCCCAGCTCGTGTCCCGGAAGAACCGCTTGATCTCGCCGACGATGTAGGGCACGGCGAAGGTGGTGAACTCCACCTCCCGGGACAGCTCGAACCGGTCGATGGCCTTGATCAGCCCGATCGTCCCGACCTGGACGATGTCCTCCAGGGAGTCCTCCCGCCCCCGGAAGCGCGAGGCCGCGTACCGCACGAGCGACAGGTTCATCTCGATCAGCGTGTTGCGCACGTACTGGTACGTGTGCGTGCCCTCGTCCAGCACGGCCAGCCGGTCGAAGAACTGCCGCGACATCGCTCGCGCGTCCTTGGGCCTGACCTGTGACGGGTCCTCGATCAGCGGGAGGTCCACTGCCTCCGTCATGACCCTCCCCCGTGCCGTGGCCGTAGTAGTACGTGCCGTCACGGCTGCCATGCTGTCCACCCCTCTCGCCCAGAGCCTCGTTGCCAACCCACGCTTGCCCCGGAACCGGCGACTCAGTCCCCCCGGAACACGAAAGAGGCCGTGTCGCGCACCACTCTGGCCGGAAGTCACCACCGGCTCCCGCGGCGGCCGGAGCCGGAGCCGGCCACTCTGTCACCGCGAATGCGCAGATGGTTGTTTGCCCACGGAATCGGGGGGCAATCGGAGTCCCACGCCTCCGGATCGGAGGTGGTCGGCGGGAGCGGAGCGTCCGCACAAGGACCTGGTCGCCCTCCACCGTTTCCCGCCGCAAGTCCCTGAAAGCGTCGTTCAGGAGCGATTTCTCATGCTGGTCAATGTGTCCGCGAACGGTCCCGGCACCTCCGTACGCCCCGGTACACCCGACAGGAGGACGCACGACGACGCCCCCGACACCGCCACCGCCTTCGCCCGGCTCGCCGCGATGGACCCCGGGCCCGAACGCGACCACGTCCGGGACGAACTCGTCCGTGCCTGGCTGCCCATGGCGCACCGCATCGCGAGCCGCTTCCGCAACCGGGGCGAGTCCCTGGAGGATCTGCGCCAGGTCGCCGCGATGGGCCTGGTCAAGGCGGTGGACCGCTTCGAGCCGGAGCGGGGGGCGTTCGAGAGCTACGCCGTGCCCACCATCACCGGCGAGATAAAGAGGCACTTCCGCGACCGGATGTGGACGCTGCGCGTCCCCCGCCGGGTCCAGGACCTCCGCAACAAGGTGCGCGTGGCGCGCCGTGAACTCAGCCAGACCTCCGGCGGTTCCGCCGAGCCCTCGGTCGCCGACATCGCCGCCCTCGCCGGACTCACGGAGGAGGAGGTCAACGCCGGGATGGAGGCGCTCGACAGCTTCAGCGCCCTGTCACTGGACGCCGAGATGTCCTCCGGCGACGACGGCTACAACCTCGCCGACACCCTCGGCGCCCCCGACGCCGCGTACGACGTGGTGGTGGACCGCGAGGCGGTGAAGCAGGGGCTGCGCCGACTGCCCGAGCGCGAGCGCGCCATCCTCTACATGCGCTTCTTCGAGGACATGACCCAGAACCGGATCGCCGACCGCCTGGGCATCTCCCAGATGCACGTCTCCCGGCTCATCAGCCGCAGCTGCGCCCGCGTCCGGGAGGAAGCCCTCGGCCGCACCGAGCCCTCTTCCTAGGCCTCCATCGCCTCGTCCGTTGCCCCTCCGCCGTCACCGGATCACCCAGGAGCGAAACAGATGCTGATGCCCCACCCCGCGACCCTGCGCAGGCTCGTCGAGGAGTACGAGTCACTCGTGGCCCACGAGGGTGAGCAGAGCGATCCCCACACCGTGCGGCGCGCGCAGGACCTGGCGTACACGCTGTGCGTGTCCACGGGCACCCGCGACATACGCCAGGCGCTGGAAGCGGCCCGCGGCCAACTCGCCGCGGCCCAGGCCACCGCGACCGCCGAGCTGTGCGGGAAGCGCGTGATCCTCCTTTCGGAGACCGACAGTCATGCTTCGCGCGCGAGCGGGTATGCGGCGCTCCATGAACACTGACAGGCCGGGCCGTCCCGGGGCGCCGACCCCGCACGTCCCGTGACGCCGACGGAACGCCACCGTCTCACCGACCACGACACCGCTCCCGTCCCGGAGGTGTCCACCCGGCCGGCCCGGCCGCCGCTCGCGATCACCACCGCGGCGGCGGCCCGCCGTCGTGTGCGCGCGCTCGTGGCGGAACGGTGGCGCTCCCCGGCCGGGGCGGCGTCCGAGGAGGCCGTGGTCGATCTCCTGCTCGTCGTGTCCGAACTCGTCACGAACGCGATCCGGCACGGCGGCGGCCTCGCCGCCTTCGATGTCCACCTCACCCCGGTGGGTGTGCTGCTGAGTGTGCGGGACCACAGCGCCGCCGTGCCCGTGGACCTCCACGGGCACGGCGCGCTTCCGCGCGCCCACGAGGGCAACGGATACGGATGGCCGCTGATCAACCGGCTGTCCCGCCAGGTCCGCGTCGTGCACCACGCGGCCGGCGGCAAGACGATCACCGTGCTGGTGCCGCTGACCTGACGCGGCACCCCGGCACCCGCTGCCCCTACCCCGGCCCCCCTGCCTCACCAGGGCAGGAACACGTGCACGTCCTTGCCGTGCTCGTGCACCACCACGCTCACCTCGTCGCACAGCGTGTGGATCAGATACCAGCCGATCCCGCCGCCGCCCTTGCTGGGGCTGAAGGGACGCGGCGCCGGGGACCTCGTACTCGTGTCTCCCAGCGTCACATGGACCCCGTCGACGGTGCGGCGCAGTGTCAGCTCGAAACGCCCCGGAGCGTACTGCACCGCGTTCGCGGCCAGCTCCGTGACCACCAGCAGGATGTCGTCCCAGTGCTCGACCGCCGCCGGCGGCGAGGTACGCGAGAGGACCCCGAGAAATCCCTCGGCGGCCGTACGCGCCCCTGTCACGTCGCCCAGTTCTCCGGCGAAGGCGGCGTGACCGTCGTAGATCTCCTCGGCAGGCAGTTTCTCGTCCCTACGTGACTCTGTGGCCAACTTGTGTTCCCCCGCTCGGGTTCCTGAGGCGGACGCGATGTCGTGTCCCCCTCCGACGCTCGTGTTTCCCGTGAGCGGAGGTGCTACGCGTGCGAAAGCGTAGGGATGTGTGGGGCCTTGAGGAAGACAGTGCCTCTCCGGTGCCCCTGATCGGTGTCGGCGTCCTACAGGTCATCCGGCTCACCGTCCTGGGCCGGGGTCCGCAGGACCAGCAGGGCCACATCGTCGTCGTTGTCCACGGGACGGGCCCGCTCCAGCAGCAGGTCGCAGAAGACGTGCAGGGGCCGGTGGGCGAGCGCCGCGGCGTGCTGCCGCAGCCGGGCCATGCCCCGGTCGAGCGTCTGCCCGGGCGACTCGATCAGGCCGTCCGTGTACAGCACGAGCGTGGACAGCGGCGGCAGCGGGGTGACGGTGTCCGAGCGGGCCCGGGTCAGGCCGGTGCCGAGCAGATGGTCGTGCTTCTCGTCCAGGAACCGGGACCGGCCGTCATGCGTGATCAGCAGCGGCGGCGGATGCCCGGCATTGGTCCACCGCAGGGTCCACCCTTCGTCGTCCCGCTCCACCCGGCCGAAGATCAGGGTGGCCATGGACGCCTCGGCCACGTTCACCACCGCCTGGTCCAGCCGCTCCATGATGACGCTGGGCGGCTCCTGCAGGGCCCAGGCGTAGGCCCGGAGCATGTTGCGGACCTGCGCCATGCCCGCCGCCGCGTCGATGTTGTGCCCGACGACGTCGCCGATCGCCACCGCCGTGGCACCGTCGGACAGCGGGAACACGTCGTACCAGTCGCCGCCGACCTGTGAGGACTCCGACGCCGACTCGTAGCGCGCGGCCATCCGCAGTCCCGGCACCTCCGGCATCTGGGGCAGCAGATGGCGTTGCATGGTCTCCGCGATGTGCCGCTGACGCTGGTACAGACGCGCGTTCTCCAGTGCCAGCCCGGCCCGGCGGGCGATGTCCTCCAGCAGGGACAGCTCGGCGTCGGCGAAAGCGCCCGGCCGGTCGCTGAGCCCCAGCGTGAGGGCGCCGAGCACCGCGCGCGGCCCGCGAATGGGCGCGATCGCCGCCGAGCGCAGACCCGTGACCTGGAACAGGTTCTGCTGTGCCACCGTGATCCCGGAATCGGGCGGCCCCTGATAGGTCTCCGGCCCGGCCAGGGCCGACGCCGCCCCGCGCAGGGCCCGCGAAAGCGGCATGAACGACTCCTCGTGCACCGGCGGCAGCGGGCCTTCCAGATCCTCGCGCCGCACCACGACACCGTTGTGGTGGGTCGCCACCGTCGTCCGCCAGACGTCGTCGCTCTCGGTGATCAGGTCCACGACGGCCCAGTCCGCCAGCCGCGGCACGACCAGCCGGACCAGGCGGGCGACGGCCTCGTCGGCGTCCAGGGTGGAGGTCAGCCGGGTCGTCGTCTCGGCGAGCAGCGCCAGCCGGTCCAGCTGCGACAGCGTCGTCGACCCGGTGGGCCGGATCGTCTCGTCCCCGACGGCGTTCTCGTAGAAGAGCACGGCGGCGCCCGTGGTGCCGTCCGCAAGGCCGCACGGGGTCACCAGCCAGGTCACCGGCAGCAGCGTGCCGTCGCCGCACGCGAACCACTCGCGGTCCCCGCCACCGGTGCGGCCGCTGAGGAACACCTGCATCATCGTGCACGACGACCGGGGCATCATCTGCCCGAGGTGGTCGCGGTGCAGCAGGTCGTGGGCGTCGCGGCCGACGAGTTCGTCGGCCGGGCGGCCCAGCAGTCCCTCCGCGCGGGCGTTCACCGCGGCGATGACGCCGTTGTCCCGCACCAGGTACATGCCCGCGTGCAGAAGATCGGGCAGCCCGTCCGGTGACCGGACATCCTGGCCGGACGGCCGTCGATCCAGGTCATCCGGACTGAACGCGCTCATGGTCGGGCTCCTCCTGCTCCGGTCGCGGACGAGACCGCGGCACGCACGGCGGTCCATCTCCGTCCTACGTGCCTCACGCAGTACCCCGGTCGACGGCCGCCTACGCGCACGGGTCCGAGCCGACGGCTCGGACCCCGTCCCACGAAGGCCGCGGGACCGCCGGACTCACGCCTGAGTGTGCCGTACGCACGCCGAGACGACCTCGCGCAGGCTCCCGGTCCGCTCCATCACCTCGCGCTGCACCCGAGCCCCGTTGCCGCGCCCCGTCAGCTCCGCGACGGACGCGCGGGCGAGCTCGGCGTCACCGTGGTCGACGAGGGCCTCCTCGACGTGGTCGAGCAGTGCGTGGATCACCTCGGCGGCGGGCCGCGGCCGCATCGTCGCGGGGTCCAGGAGCGCCTCCGACATGCCGGAACGGGCGGCCCGCCAGGCGGCCAGCCGCAACAGCCCCGCACTGTGCGGGAGCGGTTCCAGACCGGCCCGCCACTCCCGGGCGGCGGTCTCCACGAGTCCCCGGGCGAGGGCCGCGACCAGGACCGCGGTGTCGGGGTGCAGACAGACGTCCGCGACCCGGATCTCGACGGTCGGATACCGCTGGGACAGCCGCGCGTCGAAGTAGATCATCCCCTGGTCGCGTACGACCTCCGTGGAGATCAGGTCCTCGACGCACTGGTGGTACCGCTCCGCCGAACCGAAGACGTCGGCGGGCCCGGCCATCGGCCACATGTCCCACACCTGGGTGCGATAGCTGGCGTACCGGCTGTCCCGGCCCTGCCAGAACGGGGAGTTCGCGCTCAGCGCCGTCAGGACCGACAGCCACGGCCGCATACGGTCCAGGACGGCGACGCCCTCCTCGTCGGACTCGACCGACACATGGACATGGCAGCCGCACACGAGCTGCACCTGTGTGGGCAGGCCGAACTCCCGTGCCATCCAGAGATACCTGCTGTTCATGGTGATCGTCGGACTCACCGGCAGCGGCGAAGAGGCCAGTGCCGCCACCGCGCTGCCGAGCCCCTCCGCGTGGCGCGCCGCGTCCTTGCGGCAGCGGATGATCTCGGCCCCCAGCTCGGCCATCGACGACTGCGGATGGGTGGCGAACTCCAGCTGCTCGTCGTGCAGCTCCTTCTCGAACACGTCCTGGCCGGCGCCCTCCTGCGCGGCCCGCGCGAGCACCGCCGCGGCCTGGGCCCGCGGCTCGCCGGTCTCGGGATCGACCAGCAGGAGTTCCTCTTCCACTCCGACGGTACGCACGTCATCTGGCCCTTTCGCGCTAGGTGGTGACAGCCGTGTGCCCTCGGACGGCGCCGGGACACCTCGCAGGCCGAAGCCCGGGACGGATCCGTGTACACGGCGACGGCCTCGGGTACCCGGGCGGAGCTTCGGGGGCCGCGCCGGGCAGGTGCGGCGCCCTGTCCGCCACGACAGGAGGAGGAGAACGTGACCAGCACCACCGAGACCGGACGCGTGACCGGTACCGCGGACAAGGACTACAACCTGATCTGGTACGTCGAGGCCTGCCTGAACAACGCGCTGCGCCTCGAGACGTACATCGAGGACGCGGAGCGGGAGAAGGACACCGAGGTGGCCGAGCTGTTCCGCAAGGCACAGGCCGACAGCCGCAAGGGTGCCGACCTGGGCAAGCAGCTCCTGCACCGCCGCCTGAGCGGCTGACGGCCCGACCCGGGCCGTCAGCGGTCCGGGAGAACGTCGGACACTCCGTTCCCGGCATGCGCCATTGTGGGCACGGCCTGTGCCGTCGCGCGAACCGGCCGGAGCAGTGGTGCCGGGGGCGGAGTGTCGGAAGGTGCCGGAAACGACAGAGGACGGCGTGACCGCCGAGCTGGCGGACGGCACACGGCTGCGCGCCCGCTATCTCGTCGGCTGCGACGGCGGCCGCAGCACGGTGCGCAAGCTCCTCGGCGTCGCCTTCCCCGGCGAACCGGCCACGGTCGAGACGCTGCTGGGGGACATGGCGGCGACGGAGGACCCGGCGACGATCACCGCTGCCGTCGAGAAGGTCCGCAAGACCGAACTGCGGTTCGGCCTCACTCCCCTGGACGGCGGGACCTACCGCGTTCTCGTGCCCGCCGAGTCAGTGGCCGAGGACCGGACCGCCGCGCCGACCCTCGACGAGTTCAGGAAGCAGCTGCGGGCCTTCGCGGGCACCGACTTCGGGGTGCACTCACCGCGTTGGCTCTCCCGGTTCGGCGACGCCACCCGGCAGGCCGAGCGCTACCGGGTCGGCCGGGTGCTGCTGGCCGGCGACGCTGCGCACGTCCACCCGCCGACCGGCGGGCAGGGGCTCAACCTCGGGGTGCAGGACGCGTTCAACCTCGGCTGGAAGCTGGCCGCCGCCGTCAACGGCTGGGCGCCCGGGGGCTGCTCGACAGCTACCACACCGAGCGCCACCCGGTGGCCGCCCGCGTGCTGGCCAACACCCGCGCGCAGATGACTCTGTTGGGCTCCGGTCCGGGCCCGACCGCGCTGCGGGAACTGCTCGCGGAGCTGATGGACTTCGAGGAGGTGAACCGGTACATCACCGGGATGATCACCGCGGTCGACGTCCGCTACGACTTCGGCGAGGGCCACCACCTCCTCGGCCGGCGCATGCGGGACGTACGGCTGGGGCGGGGTCGTCTCTACGAGCTGACGCGAGACGGTCGTGGCCTGCTGCTCGACCCGGCCGGGACGCTCTCCGTCGAAGGCTGGGCGGACCGGATCGACCACGTCGTCGACACGCCCGAGGACGTGGACCTGCCCGCGGTGCTGCTGCGCCCCGACGGCCACGTGGCGTGGGCCGGCGAGGACCGGCGGGACCTCCTCGACCGGCTCCCGCGCTGGTTCGGCGCCCCCACCTGCTGAGCGCGGCCACCTGGGCGGGGCACGGTCGTACGGGGCGGGCGCCGTCGTGCCGGCGGGCACGCCCGCCCGCCCCCGGACGGTTGCCGGGAGCGTGAGGCACCGCGCAGGATGCTGGGATGACCTCGCCTCCCGCAGTACGTCCGTACCACCCCGGGGACCACGACGACCTCCACGAGATCTGTGTCCGCACCGCCCGCGACGGCGGCGACAGCAGGCCCTTCCACACCGATCCCGGCGTCTTCCCGGCGACCTTCGCCACCCCGTACGCCGAGCTGGAGCCGGAACTGGCCTTCGTCCTGGACGACGGCCGCGGACGGGCCGTCGGCTACATCCTCGGCACCGCGGACACCCCCGCCTTCGTCGACGCCTTCCGCGCCCGATGGCTCCCCCGGGTCGCAAAGCGCTACCCGGCACCCCTCGGCCCCGCGGCCACCCCCGACGAGGAGATCGCCGCCCTCCTGCACCGCCCCGAACGCATGGTCCTGCCCGAACTCGCCCCGTATCCCGCCCACCTGCACATCGACCTCCTTCCCGCCTGGCAGGGCCGGGGGTTCGGCCGGGCCCTGATGCGCACCTTCCTGCGGGCCCTGCACACCGGCGGGACAGCCGCCGTCCACCTCTGCATGTCCACCGCCAACACCCCGGCCCGTGCCTTCTACGACCGCGTGGGCTTCCACGAGATACAGGTCCCGGACCCCGGCCCGGTGACCTACCTCGGGCGCGCGACGCGGGAGAGCGGCGGGCCGCCCGCCGCGACGGTCTCCTGACCCCGGCCACGCATCACGCACCGCCTCACCGGACGGCGGTCAGGACATGGCTGGGACCCACCTGCCACACCGCTCCGACGTGCTCGAAACCCGCCTCGCGCAACAGCGCCACATGGCCGGACAGGGTCAGGTCGTTGCCCTCGCACCGGGGGCGCCCGCCCTCGTCCCGGCGGGCGAGGAAGGGGGCCAGCTCCGGGTCGGTGGCCGCGCCGGCCCACCAGGTGTCCCAGTCCTCGGTGGGGGAGGCGGCGCTCCGGGCGGCGCGGCGGCGGCCGAGGTCGAGCGCGAGTTCGGAGACCTTCGCCGAGTCGGGACTGATGTGGTCGCCGTTGACCAGGATGCCGCCGGGGCGGAGCAGACCGGCGAGCTCCTGGTAGACCCGTCGCAGGGTGTCCGTGCCCAGGTAGTGCAGGGCGGTGGTCGACACCACCGCGTCCGCGGGACGGGCCAGGCCGAGGGTGTCGAGCCAGCCGGGTGCGCCGATCAGGGTCCTGACGTACCGCAGGGCGCTGCCGTAGTGGGCGCTGCCGAGTTCCAGCAGGAGCGGGTCCGCGTCCACGGCGAGCACCTCGGCCGTGGGCAGCCGGCCGGCGAGCCGGGCCGCCAGGCATCCGGGGCCGCTGCCGAGGTCGATGACCAGGGGGGCGGGGCAGCCGCGCGTCACCTGCTCGACCAGGTCCGCGATGACCTCGAACCGCTCCTCGCGGTCGACCGCGTACAGCTGCTGCTGACGTTCCCAGCGCTCCACCCATCGCGCCGCCGTCGCCGTGCTCACATCCATGCCGGTCGCACCGCCCCCGTCCCGTCCCACCTCTGCTAATGGAAATCATTGCAGACTGGTGAGGGTGGAGAGCACCGCGTCGATGTCCTCGGGGGTGTTGTGTACATGCAGGCCGACCCGTACCGACCCCTCCTCCGCCTCCCGGCCCGCCTGGCAATGGCCGTCCGTGCGCACCATGAACCCGTGGCTGAAGAGGATGAAGCCGAGGTCCCGTGAGCCGATCCCGCGGTGCCGGAAGGCGACCAGGCTGCGGCGCCGCTGAACCTGGGAACCGGCCGTGAGGCCGGCGCGGCAGCCGAGCACCTCGTAGGCGTCCATCCGGTCCAGTCCGTCCGTGAGCCGCGGGGACGCGCGGGCAGGACCACGGGATCCATCAGCACACCGTGGACCTCCGGGCCGACGTCACCCGGTGACGGTCGAGAACCGAAAGGAAGCGCCGCACGTTGTCGGCGATCTGGTCCGGCAGGAGGACGTTCAGCGGGGAGCCGAGGGCGTCCACCAGGGTGTGCAGCAGCGGTGCCGAGTCCGGGAGGGCCGCGGTGCGCGGCTCCAGCCGGGGTTCCAGGTACAACGGGTCGTCGTCGCTCACCCCAGCTGTCCCTCCCCACCGAGGAAGACGTACCGGTTGTCGGCGACCGGCCGTAACGACCGTATCCCTCCCCCGCCGGGCCGTCCGGAACCGGGCACGGCGGGGGAGGGGCTGTTCCCGAGGGCCGACGGCTGAAACGGGACGGTCCGAGGCGGGCCGGGTGGGGCGGGCGGACCGGGTGGGGCGGGAGGGGTCAGCCGGCGCGCAGGGCGAGGCTCATCAGGATCGCGTCCCGGTCGTCGCCGGGCGCGATCCGCAGCGCGCCGGGCCAGCGGCCGACCTCGGCCCAGCCGACCTTGCGGTAGAACTCCTCCAGGCCGACCCCGCCGCGGGTGGACAGCTGGAGCCGTTCCAGGCCCATCTCGTCCCGGGCGATGTCATGGACGCGGTGCATCAGGGCGGCGCCGATCCCCAGGCCGCGGAAACGCGGATGCGTCTGGACGTGGTTCACGGTGCCGCAGTGCGCGCCGAGCGGATGCCGCTCCCGCCGGACGACCAGCCAGCCGGCCAGCGAGCCGCCGACGGTGGCGACGAGGAGCCTGCCGTGCCGGGGGTGCAGCTCCCGGACAAGCGCGTCCACCACGGGGCCGACGTCGTGCGCATGCACGGGCAGGGGCGGGAACTCGGTGGCGAGCACCGCGCCACCGGCGTTCGCCACGAGTTCCCAGCAGCGGGCGATCTCCCGTCCGAGCTCCGGGGATACCTCCTCGGGGCTCGTCAGCTGCCGAAACTCCGAGACTTGATGCACCGTCATGCCGGTCAGCCTCGCACACCCGGCCCCGTGGCTACGACCTCGCTCTCACCAGCCCGGCGTCGTACGCCGTGATCACGGCCTGGACGCGGTCGCGGGCCCCGATCTTGGCGAGGACCCGGCCGACGTGCTTCTTCACCGTGGATTCGGTCAGGAGAGCCGCTCGGCGATCTCCGCGTTGGTCCAGCCCTGGCCGATCGCGACCAGCACCTCGTCTTCGCGCTCGCTGAGGCTCGCCAGCCGCGGGTCGGCCGGAGGAGGGGTGCCGGAGGGGGCGAGCACCTGAGGGGCGTAGGCGTCCAGGAGCCGGCGGGTGAGGCTGGGGGCCACCACGGCGTCGCCGGTGGCGACCGCGTGGATACCGGCGACGAGTTCCTCGGGGCGGGCGTCCTTGAGGAGGAAAACGCCGGCGCCGGCCCGCAGCCCGTCGTACGCGTACTCGTCGAGGTCGAAGGTGGTCATGATGAGGACGCGGGTGCGGCCGCCGGCCGCGACGATGCGACGGGTCGCCTCCAGGCCGTCCATGCCGGGCATGCGGATGTCCACGAGGACGACGTCGGGGCGTAGGCGCGCGGTCAGGCGGACGGCCTCGCCGCCGTGCTCGGCCTCGCCGACCGGGGTGAGGCCGGGGGAGCCCTGGAGGAGCATGCGGAAGCCGAGCCGCTGCAGGGGCTGGTCGTCGGCGATCAGCACGGTGGTCATGGCTGATGATCTCCTGACGCCGGCAAGGTCGCGGGGCCGGGGGTGCGTCGAGCGTGACGTCCACCATCCAGCCGTGTCCGTGTCACGGGGGCCGAGGGTGACGGTACCGCCGTACATCGCGGCCCGCTGCCGGATGCCGACCAGGCCGTGCCCCGGACGGCCGGGTGCCCCCGCCGGTACGCCGGTGTCGGCCACCCTGGCACGTACGGTTCCGGCCGCCACGTGAGCCAGGCCGCCCGCGACCGTGGGACCGCGGGGGACACTTCGGCGCTCCGGTGGTACCGCGGTACCACTCGTAGGCCCCTCCGCAGGCGAGGGTGGCCTCGACACCGGCCCCCTGTCGCCGCGTGCCGCTGTGACGTGACGGTTGCAGCGCGGCCAGGCGTTCATCCGGCAGAACCTGCACGATCCGGAACTGACGCCACCGGTGATCGCCGCCGCGCACCACATCTCGCTCAGCTACCTCCACCGCGTCTCCCAGCGGCAGACGGGCGGCGAGACCGTGGCCGCCTGGATCCGGGCCCGGCGCCTGGAGGGCGTGCCGCGATCTGGCGGACCCCTCCCTGCCCTTCACACCGATCCATGTCATCGCCGCCCGCTGGGGGATGCCCCGCGCCTCCGACTTCACCCGTGCCTTCCGCGCCGCCCACGGCCTCGCACCCCGCGAGTTCCGGCTGCGGGCGCTGACCGAACGGAGCCGTGAGTCCGGGGGTTAGGTTGGGCCCATGTACGCGACGAGGGTCTCCCGACATGTGAACGCCGCACGCGCGGATGTGTACCGGGCGCTGCTGGACGCGGACGCGATCGCGCGATGGCGGGTCCCGGACGGGATGAGCGGCGAGGTGCACGAGTTCGACGCCCGTGAGGGAGGCAGGTTCCGGGTCTCCCTCACCTACGACGCGCCGACCGGCACCGGCAAGTCCTCGTCCCGCACCGACACCTATCACGGCCACTTCGCGCGTCTCGTGCCCGACGAGGAGGTGGTCGAGGTCCTCCGGTTCGAGTCGGACGACCCCGCGCTGGCCGGCACGATGACGATGACCACCCGGCTCACCGACGCGGACGGCGGTACCGACGTCCTCGTCGTGCACGAAGGGATCCCCGACGCCGTGCCGGCCGCCGACAACGAGACGGGCACGCGGATGGCGTTGGCGAACCTGGCCCGGCTGGTCGAGCGCTGAGGCCCCTCAGGCGGACGACTGGTCGCCCGCCGCGCGCTGTGCCGGCCGCCCCGCCTCCTGGGGCGCGGCGGGTTCCCCGGCGCCCGCGCGGTCGAC